>CAZDFZ010000123.1:0-751 GCA_964504855.1 uncultured Aliarcobacter sp. | reverse complement strand
GTTAGGTGATATAAAACTTCCTGTTGTGACTATTTTAAATGACAATGAAATGAGTATAGCAAAACCAATAGGTGCTATTTCAAAATATCTATCAAAAATTTTAGCAGGTAAATTTTATCAAGGATTTAAAACAAAAGTTGATAAATTTATTAAAAAGAATATGCCAGAAGGTACAACATATATAGCAAAAAGAATTGAAGAAGCAATGAAACTTATCACTCCTGGAATCTTATTTGAAGAGATGGGGATAGATTATATTGGTCCTATTGATGGACATGATATTGCTGAAATAATTGATACTTTAAATCTTGCAAAAGGTATGGGAAAACCAGTAATTGTTCATGCAAAAACAGTAAAAGGAAAAGGTTACAAAATAGCTGAAGGTCAACATGAACATTGGCATGGTGTTGGTCCTTTTAATGTTGAAGATGGAAAGTTTATAAAAAAACCTGCACCAAAATCAGCAACCGCAGTTTTTTCTGATGCTTTGAATGATTTAGCAATAAAATATGAAAATATCGTTGGAGTTACTGCAGCAATGCCAAGTGGTACAGGTATAAATAAACTTATGGAAAATTTCCCTGATAGATTTTGGGATGTAGCAATTGCCGAACAACATGCAATTACTTCAATGGCAGCTATGGCAAAAGAGGGGTTTAAACCATATATGACTATTTATTCAACCTTTCTACAAAGAGGATTTGATCAAATAATCCATGATGTTTGGTTGATGAATCTTCCTGTTGTGTTT
>CAZDFZ010000122.1:0-4919 GCA_964504855.1 uncultured Aliarcobacter sp. | reverse complement strand
CTCTTTTGAACCCATTGTTGCACATACGTGTTTATTTGGATCTAAAAAATCAACATCATATTTTCTTTTATACCAGTTTGAAATAGCAAGTCTTAATTTAAAAATACCAGCACTTGCACTATAACCGTGATTTTTTGGTTTAGCAGATGCCTCTATTAATTTATCTGTAATATGTTGTGGTGCTGGACCATCAGGATTTCCCATAGAAAAGTCAATTACATCTTCACCAGCTCGTCTTGCTTCCATTTTAATATTATTAACTTCTGCAAACACATAGTTTGGAAGTCTTTTCATTCTTTCAAATTCGATTTCTTGGAACATTATTATCTACTCCTTAGTAATGTTTATACCTTGCTTGATATTTGCAAGATTATATATATCATCAATTTTTATATATTTTGTTTCATTAGGCACTTCAAGTTTTAAACTTTTATGCAAACTATTCTCTTGATAAGTTCCTATTATTTTTAAAGAATTATCATAAAAAACGACATTTGGATACCAAATGTTTCCAACATTAGATTTCATTGTAATAACTTTTGCATTAGACACTTTTATCATATAAGGTTTATTTGGTTTTTTTAAAGCCAATTGTTTGTTATTTACTAAATCTTCTGCTCTGTAAACTGTTGCCCCATTCGTATCGATTGAATAAGTCCAGTTAGAGTCTCCCTCTCTTTTGATATCTGTAATTGAACAATTAATTGATTGCAATTCTTGAGATAATCTGAGAGGGTTTATGGCGGCTGCGTTTTTTATTTGAATAGTCCATCTTAAGTTATCATCAACTACAACTTCTTGAGTTGTAATGAAATTTTGTTGACCTAATCCTTTTAAAATATCATTTAAGTTTTTTAATGCTTTTTTAGGATCTTTATTAATATTAAAAGTTACAAATTGATTTTGAGTAGATGGAGATATTTTTAATACACCATTATTAATCAGTGCTTGAGTTATAAGGGTATAGTCGATTTTATTATTTGTCAAAAAGTTGTTTTCATTACTAAATAAATGTGTAATAAGATTTTTATGAACAGCATATTCACTATCGCTTAGTAAATTTTTTACTCTTGTATCTAAGTTCGCACTTAACATAACGCTTAATGAAATAATTAAAATCAGTTTTTTAATCACGGTTTTTTCTTCTTTTTATCTTTTTAGATTATAAATTAAAATTCCAGCAGCAACGGAAACATTTAATGAATCAAATTCATGTTCCATAGCAATTGATACTTTTAAATCCAATTTTTTAGCAACCTTAGGAGATATTCCTTCTCCTTCACTTCCTAAAAATAAAGCAACTTTATCGGTTTTTTCTATTTTTCCATATTTTTTTAGATCAACACCATCCATTGTTGCGCCAATTAGTGTAAATCCACAATCGATTAATTCACTTGCTAAATCAGCCGACCTTGGATGAACTAAAAATGGTAAATCAAGCAATGCTCCAGAACTTGTTCTTAAAATCCCTGAATCATTTACTGTTTTGATATTTGAAGCAATTAATCCTTCTATCCCCAATGAATAAGCAGTTCTTGCAATTGCACCAATATTACCAACATCAGTTACACCATCAAGAACTAAAATAAAATTCATTTTTTTGAATTCTTTAATATCAGTGTAACCAACAGGTGTTAGTTTTAAAAAGAAACCTTGATGGTTTCCACCTTTTGCTAATGCTTGAGCTTTTTGATTATCCAATTTATGGATTTTTTTATCAAGTTTTGCAAATCTTGTAAAAAGTTTTTTATCAATCTCTTTTGAAAGAAAAACTTCTTCTATTAAATGTGGGTGATTATCAAGTACATAAAGTACAATTTGTTTTCCGTATATTATCATTCTTGGATTTTATCTAAAATTTGTTGATAAACCTCTTTTATTGATTGTCCAGTCATTTTTGCTATTAATTTAGCTTTTATTTTTGGTGCAATATCTAAAGAAGTTATATCTTCTAAGTCAAGATTGAAACCAACACTCTCTTTTGGCTCAATAATTACAACCCATTCACCTTTAATGTCTATTTTTTTTAGTTCATCAAAAAGATTTAAAGCTGAATTTTTATAGATTTTTTGGTGAAGTTTGCTTATCTCTTTTGCTAAAAATATTGTTCTATTTGGAACTTTTTCTTTTAACTCTTCAAGAAGT
Source organism: uncultured Aliarcobacter sp. (assembly GCA_964504855.1). Taxonomy (GTDB): domain Bacteria; phylum Campylobacterota; class Campylobacteria; order Campylobacterales; family Arcobacteraceae; genus Aliarcobacter. The sequence goes on along the minus strand of CAZDFZ010000122.1, from coordinate 2,774 downwards.
TTTAAAAGTCTGTGAGGTGATTCGTATAAAATTGCTAATTTATCATCATTTAAAGCATCATTTAGTTTTGATGCCCTACTCGCACCTTTATGGTCTAAAAATCCATAAAAAGAGAAAGTTGTATGAGTAAATCCGCTCATTGCATAAGCTGTTAATATAGCATTTGCTCCAGGAAGTACATCATAAGGAATTTGATTTTTTATACAATAATCAACAAGTGTTGCACCTGGGTCACTAACACAAGGCATACCAGCATCACTTACATAAACAACATTTTTAGTAAAAGTATCTTTATCTAAAGTTTGTAAAACTTGATTTTCATTATGAGAATGGAAAGATTTGAATTCTTTATTTGAAAAGTCTAGGTTATTTTTTTCACCTAAAAGATTTAGAAGTTTTTTTGTTACTCTTGTATCTTCACAAAAAATAAGTTCCGCTTCCTCTAGAACTCTTAAAGATCTTTTTGAAATATCTTCAAGATTTCCTATTGGAGTTGGAACTAAGCACAACATAATATTGTACTATTTAGCCATATTATATTTAGCTTTGAATTTCTCAACTCTTCCAGCAGCATCAACGATTTTTTGCTCACCAGTAAAGAATGGGTGACAAGAAGAACAAATGTCAATTCTTAAAGACTCAACATTTGATTTTGTCTCAAACGTGTTACCACATGCACAAGAAACTGTACAAACTTTATAATCTGGATGAATATCTTTTTTCATACCATAATCCTTAATTTAATTAATGTCTAACAAAAGGTCGAGTCTTTGCAAGCCCTTTATCAAACTCTTTAGGGACGGGATTATAACGAAAAATACTTAATAATATCTGAATTTAAGTTCTCTATTATATTTGAAGTTTTATCTAAAAATTGACCTTTATTGAAAGTATTCTGTCTTTTTGCAAGCTTTGCAGTATTCAATGAAATTTTTTCTTCTAATTGTTGTTTTGTAAGTTTTCCATCTAAATACTCTAAAGTTTCGACTATTCCAATTGAAGACATACAATTTGGTGCTCTTGTGTATTTCTTTTCTAAAAATATTACTTCATCAATAAGACCTGAATTTATCATTATTTTAGTTCTTTTTGAAATTCTGCTTTTGAGTTCTTCTTTATCCCATAAAATTTCAAAGATTTTTAAATCTTTTGCAACAGGAATTTTTTGGTTTTTTTCAAAATACTCACTTGGTATAAGACCTGTTTGTTTATAAATTGCATAGGCTTTTTCTGTTCTATATCTATCATTTCTTTCTATTTTTTTCATATATTCTTTATCTAATGCATATAAAATATCATAAGCTTCACTAGAAGATATATCTAGTTTTATTTTTGAATCAACACCTTGTGATAATCCATCAATTAGGGCTTTCAAATAAAATCCAGTTCCACCCACTATGATTAGATTTTTACTATTTTTTAAAGCATAATCTTTTGATTTTTTGTAAAGTTCAATAAATTTTATAACATCAAATTCTTCATTTGGATAAACTTCATCTATTCCAAAATGAATAATATTTCCTCTTTCTTCAAGGGTTGGTTTTGCAGATGCTATTTCAATATCTTTGTAAACACATAAAGAATCAAGAGATAAAATAATTGAATTTGTTTTACTTGCAAGATCCAGTGACAATGCAGTTTTACCAGAGGCTGTTGAGCCAATTATTGCAATCTCTTTCATATGTAATATTTAAACCTTTTTATAAAATGAAATTGATTATAACTAGAAAGAGTTTAATTTTTATTTTTTAATAATATCTTTGATACAATCGCTTCCATGAATAAGCTTATAAAAAAACTAAACGACTTTAATGAACTAGTTATGTTCAAACACTCTATTTTTTCTCTACCTTTTATTTTTATAGCAATGGTTGTAGCAGCGAATGGTTGGTTTGGATTTAAACTTATGTTTTTTGGAATTATGGCTGCATTAACTGCAAGAAATTTTGCTATGGGATTTAATAGATTTATGGATAGAGATATAGATGCTTTGAATCCCCGAACTATAAATAGACCAAATGTTGATGGAAGATTAGATGCTAAACAAATCTTTATATTTACATTTTTAAATGCTTTAGGATTTATTGCTGTTGCATATTTTGTAAATGATTTGGCATTTTATTTATCAGTACCAATTTTAATAATTATTGGTTCATATTCGTATTTTAAAAGATTCTCATATTTAGCTCATGTGATTTTAGGTATCTCTTTAGGTCTTGCACCAATAGCAGGGGTTGTTGCTGTTAGTGAAACAATACCATTTTGGTCAATACTGCTTAGTATTGGGGTTATGTTTTGGGTTGCTGGATTTGATTTACTTTACTCATTACAAGACATAGAAGTAGATAAAAAATTAGGACTTCACTCTATTCCATCAAAATTTGGTGCTGAAAAAACTATGAAAATTTCAAAAGTTTTTCATAGTTTGACTGTAGTATTTTGGTTCTTATTTGTCGTGGTATCAAATAGTTCATATTTTGCATATTTTGCTGTAATAATAAGTGCTTTGATGCTTTCTTATGAGCACTATTTAGTAAATAAAGATTTTAGAAAGATTGATAAAGCCTTTTTTACTGTAAATGGATATTTAGGAATAATATTTTTTATAATGATAGTCCTTGATAAGATATTCTTTTAATTTATTTTTTAAGTAAGGCTGTGATATTATTCCAGCCTTATTTTTATAATAACTAGTGCGTCTGTAGTTCAACTGGATAGAATAACCGGTTTCGACCCGGTGGGTTGTGGGTTCGACTCCTACCAGGCGTGCCACT
>CAZDFZ010000121.1:0-4935 GCA_964504855.1 uncultured Aliarcobacter sp. | reverse complement strand
ATCATTTATTTTATCAATAACAAGAGCTGCTTTTCCTGCTCCTTGAATTAATTCTTCAATATCTGGTTTCATAAGTCTTGCTTTAAATCCTACAGGAACATCTCCTGCAAAAGTAATACTTTTTTCTTCCTCATTTATACCTAATAATGTTCTAATTACTTCAGGAGAATTTTCATCTTCTTTTATATTTAATGGAAACCGAAGTCCACTATTTGGTAAATCAATTGCATAGTCCCCCAAATATTTTTTATATAAATCTAATGCTGGTTGTCCATCTATTTCATAAAGTACATTTCCATCAGATTTTGTTATTGTTCTTTGAGCACCAAACTCACTCCAACCAGCAAAACATCCACTTTGAATTGACAAAGAATCACCATAAAATCCAACTGCTACTATTGTTCTTAAAGAAGGAATATTGTCTGCAATAACATAAGTTTCACAAAATCTAGCTCCATCACCTGCTAAACCACCTGTTACTGGAATCAACTTATTAACCTTATTTATTCCTCTTGTTAATTGAGATCCATTTATTAAAAGTCCATCACTCATTAAAAATATATGCTTTAAATTATCTTTTGGTAGTTTATCAATTAGTTCTTCTGAAAGTTTTTCAATATCATCATTATCATTAAAATTAATTGTTGATATTTCTACTGTTGCTTTATCAAAAGCTATAGCTGTTGCAACTATTTGAAATTTTGTTACTTGTGAATTAAAAATATTCCCTGATGATGAACACCCTACGACTTTTGCATTTGGAAAAAGATTTTTCAACTCAAAAAATCTATTTTCATCTTTTATACTATCAGTATCACCAAATACAAATACTACATTTGCTAAAGAGTAATCTTCTTTTTGTAGTTCACCATCTTTTGTAACCCAATTTTTATCATATACCAAATTTAATAGTTTCATTTTAATCTCTTTTTAAATCTTTTTTAATTTCTTCAAATATTGATTTTAACTTTTCTAAAACAACTTTTCCTTCTATTTCTTCAGGTTTTGATTCTATATTTTGAAGTATTTCAGTTGCTTCATCCATACCTAAATTAGTACAAGCACCTTTTATATAATGTGCAGCTTTTGATATATCTTCGTTAATTTTCGAATCATAGGCATTTTGTAGTTTTTGCAAATCAGAATCTAATGTTAAGAAAAAATTATCCAGTAACATATCAACAATATCTTCATCTAATCCTAATCTTTCAATAGTATTATTCTTATCAAACTTCATGTTTTTTTTCTCTCCTTTTTCAATATTTTCCACGTTTTCTTTATTGTTAAGATATTTATCAAGAATAGAAACTAATTTCTCAAATTCTATAGGTTTTGATAAATAATCATCCATTCCTAACCCCAAATATTTCTCTTTATCTCCAACTATCGAATTTGCAGTTAATGCTACAATTGGAACTTTATAATGTCCATTTTCTACTAAAACACCAATCTCCTTTGTAGCTCTCATTCCATCCATAACAGGCATATTAATATCCATTAAAATCAAATCAAATTTTTCTGCTTTATATAAAGATAAAACTTCTTCACCATCTGATACAATAGTTATTTCTAAACCTAATTTTTTTAATAAAACTTCAATTAATTTTTGATTATTTATATTATCTTCAGCAACTAATACTCTTCCATGGAACTTACGAATATCTGATGATTTATTTATTACAGTGTTATTTATTTCAGAATTATCAGCAATTATATTATATATTTTAGAACCAAATATTGGTAAATCTATATCATAATCTATAATTTCTAAAGTTGAATCTTCCAAGTTGTTTTTATCACCAACATAAACAATTTTTGATTTTTCATTTTGTTTTTTGAATTCAGATAAATTATTGTTTAAATTACTTCCACCAAAACAGAAAAGTATGTTTGCTTTTTTAGTAGGATTTTCTTTTATATCAAATACTTCTCCAATTTTTTCTAAATAATTCTTTACACTCTCTTTTAAAAAATCTTCATCATTATTTAAATCACAAATAGCAAAAGTTATATCACTTTTTTTAAATCCTTCTTCAATTAAAGTTTTTACTTTAAAATCTAAAATAAAAGAGAACTCACTTCCACTACCTATTTCTGAAGTAACTTTAATTTCTGAACCTAAAATTTCGATAATATCAAAACAAATTGCAAGTCCTAATCCTGTTCCACCAAATTTTCTGCTTATTCCACTATCTGCTTGAGAAAAAGGAGTAAATATAATTTTTAATTGCTCTGGAGTCATTCCAATTCCAGTATCTTTTATAGAAAATTTAATTTTTGCATTATCATTGTCTTGTTCTAATACATCAATTTTAAAATATATTTTTCCATATTCACTAGTAAATTTAATAGCATTACTTAATAAATTTGAAATTACCTGCTGTAATCTTGTCGAATCACTTATGATTAGATGTGGTAATTTTGGATCAACACTATAAACAAATTTGATATTTTTATTTTTTGCATTTATAGAGAAAAGTTCAACTATATGTTCTGTTAAATCAAATAATGAAAATTCATTTAACTCAACTTCTAATTTTCCACTCTCAATTTTTGAAATATCTAATACATCATTTATAATATGTAAAAGTGATTTTGCACTCTTTGATATGATTTTTGCATTTTCCTTGTTGTCATGATCAATATCAGATTCACACAATATATCAGAAAAACCAATAATTGCATTTAATGGAGTTCTAATTTCATGACTCATATTTGCTAAAAATGTTGATTTTGCTTTTTGAGCTATTTCAGCTTTTTTCTTTGCTTCAATTAATTCTGTAATATCATATCTTAATGATAAGTATTCAATAATTTCATTATTTGTATCTAGTATTGGAACTATATTGCTTGCCACATAATAAGTAGCACCATTTTTATTCTTATTTTTTATGATTCCAGTAAATATTTTTTTAGCTTTTATTGTGTCCCATAACTCTTTAAAAATCTCTTTAGGCATATCAGGATGTCTCACAACATTATGTGGTTTTCCTATTAATTCCTCTTCTGTATAACCAGAAATATCGCAAAAAGTTTTGTTTACATAAGTAATATAACCATTTTTATCAGCTTTTGATACAATTGCACTCGCATCAACAGCCTTTTTATATTCAAGTAAAAGAACATTTGAATCATGTAGTTCTTTTGTTCTTTTTTGAACTTCATCTTCTAATTTATTATGCTGTATTTTAAGCTCTTTTTCTCTTTTAAAATATAAAACTGTATAGTGAATTATAAAAGATAAAATAACTATAGATAAAAATATAATTATCTCTTTTGTGTCTTTCGCACTTAATATAAAATCATCTTTAAAAGGAGTAACAACTTCTAAAACTCCCCTTACATCATTTATTTGCCAATCAGTTTTAGGAGAATCGGCTCTATTATTATGACAATCTAAACATCTTTGAGAAACCATAATATCAGAAAAAGCAACTCTAAAAACTTTTTTTCCATTTAATACATCTTCTTTTGTATAAAACTCTTCTGGATTCTTTCTTAAATACTCTAAAGAGTTTTTTTGAAAATCATCTAAAACTCTATTAGCTCTATTTGGAAAAGGATAATCGCTAAAAAAATTTATTTTTATATTTTGATTTTGAACTAATCTATCACTTAAATTATAAATTGTTGTTGCAGGTAGTGGTATTGTATCAGAAGAAAATTCATGATTATAATCAATTCTAATATTACTTTTATTTGCTAATTTAGAAACCACCGCTTCGTTATAGTATGATCGAAAAGTTTTTAAATAATCAACTATTTGTGTTGAATCAAGAATAATCTTCTCTTTTTGATTGCTTAAAGATAAAGTTGGAAAATAAAAAATTGCTAAAAGAATTAAAACTATCGAAGAAACTACAATAGGTCCAATAATCGGATTAACTATAGGATTAATAAGTTTTTTATAAATAGAATTTATCATTAAAATCCTTCTTGTGCAAATTTACTATGGATTTCTAAAATTTCATCTAAATGCTCTTTAAATAAATCTACAAGGACAGGATCAAAATGTTTGTTTTTTTCTTCTGTTAGTAAGTTAAAAGCCTCTTCAATACTCCATGCTTTTTTATATGGTCGATTTGAAGTCAATGCATCAAAAACATCAGCTATTGCAGTTATTCTACCAAAGATTGGGATATTTTCTCCCTTCAAACCATTTGGATATCCTGTCCCATCATATTTCTCATGATGATTATATGCAATTACTCCACCAGCTTTTAAATATTTACTTTTAGAACCTTTTAATATTTCATATCCAATTTGAGAATGTTTTTTCATAATTTCATATTCTTCTTCATCCAATTTTCCAGGTTTTAAAAGTATTTTATCTGGTATACCTATTTTTCCAATATCATGAAAAGGTGAAGCATAAAAAATTATATCTTGTAAATTATCATCTAAACCGTATGCTTTTGCTAAAAGTTTACAATAATGAGAAACCCTTTGTGTATGTGAATTTGTTTCTGGATCTTTATATTCAGCTGTTTTTCCTAACACTTGCAAAGTTTCATGTTCTGATTCAACTAATCTAAAAACAGCTTTATCAACTTCCTCTTGTAAAAGTAAAGCTTTATCTTTTAATAATAATTGACTTTTTCTTAGTTTAAGTGAATTAATTATTCTTGCTTTAAAAGCTGGTGCATTTATAGGTTTACTTAAAAAGTCATTTGCTCCATATTCCAATGCTTTTATGTGCAATTGCATATCATCACCTACAGCAGTTAACATAATGATAGGTGTTTCAAAATTAGTTTTTCTAAATTCTTGAATAAACTCTAATCCATTCATTTCAGGCATCATATAATCAACTATTACTAAATCATAATCAATATTTTTTGAAGAGATTAAAGCTTCTTTGGGTTCTAAAAAACTATCAATTTTGGCTTAATTAAAAAAAATGGGGTCTGAAAAGTTAAGCTAGCTTCGATACTA
>CAZDFZ010000120.1:0-4991 GCA_964504855.1 uncultured Aliarcobacter sp. | reverse complement strand
GGCAAATGCAAAAATCAAAGCACCAACTGGTGGAGTTGAAAAAACTGTTGATGAATTTGGTCTTGGATTATTAACAGCAACAGCTGTTGGAATAGGAATTCATGCAGTAACATCAGCAGTTGCAGGTAAAAAATCAAATGAGGGAGAAGATAAATAATGGCAAAGAAACATTTAGTAATAGATCCAATTACAAGAATTGAAGGACATCTTAGAATTGAAGCAATTATTGATGAAAATAATGTTGTAGTTGATGCTTATTCATCTTCAACAATGTTTAGAGGAATTGAAGAGATTTTAAAGGGAAGAGATCCAAGAGATTGTGGATTACTTGCTATGAGAATTTGTGGAGTTTGTACTGGAACTCACTATCAAAGAAGTATAGAAGCTGTTGAACATGCGTTTAAAATTACTATTCCAAAAAATGCTAGATTAGTGAGAAACCTTATTCAAGGTGCTTTATATGTACATGATCATATTGTTCATTTTTATCATTTACATGCACTTGACTGGGTTGATATCACTGAAGCTTTAAAAGCTGATCCTAAAAAAACAGTTGCAGAAGCTCAAAAATGGGCAAAAGTTTCAGGTCAAAGACCATGGAATGCAAATGAAGATGTTTATGCAGCAGTTCAAGAAAGAGTAACTAGATATGTAAAACAAGGAAGATTAGGAATCTTTGGAAATGCATACTGGGGATCAAAAGGGTTTAAATTAACTCCTGAGCAAAACTTAATAGGTTTATCTCACTATTTAGATGCTTTAGATTTACAAAGAGATTTAGCAAAAATGATGGCTATTTTTGGTGGAAAAAATCCACATCCACAATCTTTTGTTGTTGGTGGAGTAACTTGTGTTCAAGATATTAAAAACCCAGCAAGAATTGCAGAATTTAAACAAATTCTAAAAAGAGGTCAAAAATTTACTAAAGAAGCATATTTACCAGACGTTTATATGGCTGGAACTATGTATGCAGGTGAAGCATTAGAAGGAATTGGTGGTGGTTTAGGTAACTATATGTCTTATGGTGACTTTAGATTAGATGATTTACCATTCTATGAATCTGCTAAATTATTCCCATCAGGAATTGTAAAAAATAAAGATTTAACTAAAGTATTCGAAATTGACCAAACAAAAATTACAGAAGATGTAACTCATGCTTGGTATGAAGGAAATACAAATCTTCACCCATTTGAAGGTGTTACAAAACCTAACTATACAGGATTTGGTAAAAAAGAGAATAACATCGCTTATTTAGATACAACTAAAAAATATTCTTGGATTAAATCTCCATTATATGATGATGAAAGAATGGAAGTTGGACCACTTGCTAGGATGATTATTGGTGTGGCTAAAGGTGATGCTAGAATTACAAAATATGTAACAACATTCTTAAAAAATGGTAATTTACCAACATCTGTATTATTCTCAACTGTGGGAAGAACTGCTGCACGTGCTATTGAAACTGAGCTTATGGCTGATGTTATGATGGAATGGATTGATGAGTTGGCTACAAATGTGGCAAAAGGAGATTTATCAACTTGGACAGAATTTAACTTTGAAAAAGTTTCAAAAGATTGTCAAGGATTTGGTATGGCTGAAGCACCAAGGGGTGGTTTAGGTCACTGGATAAAAATCAAAGATGGTAAAGTGGTAAATTATCAAGCAGTTGTTCCATCAACTTGGAATGCAGCTCCTAGAGATTATAAAGGAAGAATGGGTGCTTATGAATCGGCATTAATTGGTACAAAAGTAGCAAATGTAGATCAACCACTAGAGATTTTAAGAACAATCCATAGTTTTGACCCATGTATTGCTTGTGCTGTACATATTGTTGATACAAAAGGTAAAGAATTAGGTGTTTATAAAGTAGATCCAATTGGAGGAACAAGTCGTGCCTAAAATTAAAGAGGTTAAAAGAATGACTGGAACTATGCGAACGATTCACTTAGTGAATGCGCTTTGCATGGTGGTAGCAGTTATAACCGGTTTATATATAGGTCATCCATATTATCAAGCACTAATAGCTGATCCAGCAGTGGATAAGTATGTTATGGCGTGGAATAGATGGGGACATTTTATTGTTGCAATTATATTTGACGTAACTGCTGTATTAATAGGATATTTATATTTCTTTTCAAGATTTGAAAAGCCTTATAAAAAATTACTTCCAACAGGAAAAAATATAAAAGAGTTTATTGAGGTTTTCTTAAATTTGATTACTTTCAATAGAAGAAAGAAATTTGATTCAACACATAGTGATAGTTATAATATTGTATTTTTTACAATATTCCATTTATTATTAGTGTTTATGTTATTTTCTGGACTTCAACTTTATGTTCATGGTCTTGAATCAGGACATAGCTCTATTGGAGATTGGTGGCCAGCTATGTTACACTTAGCTACAGATTGGACATTAAATGTATTTGGTGGAAATATGGGAGTTAGAATTGCTCATCATACATCAATGTATTTAATTTTAGTTTGGGTAATGTGTCATATTTATTATCAAGTTTGGAGAACAATCTTCTGGCAAGAGGGTGATATTGCTATCGTTGTTAGTGGAAGTAAATTCGTACGAGAAGACGAGAAAAAATAAAGAAAAAAAAGGGGCGAAAGCCCCTTTTAAAATTAGGGAGTTTTTATGCAAAAAAGAAATATTGTAATTGGTGTTGGAAATATGCTTTTTAAAGATGAAGGTATTGGTATTTACGCAAGTGAGTATATAAGACAAAATTACGAATTTGATGATAAAGAGTTAGAAATTATTGATGGTGGAACATTAGGGTTTAAACTAATGACATATTTTCAAGAGTATGACAATGTTATTATTTTAGATACTGTGTCTATTGAAGATGAAGTAGGGGGAATTTATAGACTTCCTTCTGATGTGCTTTTAGGATTAGGAAATTATAGAAAAACTGCCCATGAGGTTGAAATTGTTGAGATGTTAGAAATCGTATCAGTTTTAGATTCTCATGCTAATGTGACAATTATTGGAATAATTCCAGCTGATATTGAAACAGTTGAAATAGGTCTTACAAAAGCTATGGAAGATAAGTTTGAAGAGTTTATTTTAAATGGTATAAAAGAGATAGAAAGCTTAGGTATAAAAGCTACAAAAATAAATAATGTAGCAATTAGTGATGTTGTAAAAAGTATGATAGGTAGTTACAACGGTGAGCATTTAACAAGAATTCCAAATGAAGAAGATTTTACACATGCAATTAATTTATAAAATAGAATTTAAAAGTACAAGTTTACATTATAAACATATAATTGAAGATTTAATAAATCAATTTGGTATTAATGCTTATTGTAAACAATATTACAAAGGATATATTCTTATTTTTATTGATGATGAGCAAAGCAAAATAGAGAGCTTTTTTGAACTTTTAGGAAAAGAACTTCCTTTATCAATCTATCTTGGTAATTCTAGTGTAGTTGAAAGTGTTGAAGAGGATATTGAAGAGATAAAAGAGCGTGATATAAAAATAAATATGACTATTCTTACAACAAAAGTTATAAGTGATATTTTATCAAACAATAATATTGATTTTTCAAATGATATAGTAAAAATATCAAATGGTGAAATTTCAAGATTTGAAACACACAATGGTTTAAAAGATTTTTTTCTACCAAATAAAGAAATTAGAGAAACTTTTGAGAAAGATGGTTTTGAAGTAAAACTTTTAGTTACAAATATACCAAAACTTGAAGAGTATTTTGATATTAATACACAAGATTTTAAACTTTTATGTTCTGTTGAAAGACCTTTAGTTAAGTTAAAATTTAAGATTTTAAAAAATGCCAATAAAGAGTTTAGTTCTACAAATTTTGTTTATGTAAAACTACCTGATGATAAAGAGACGATTTTATTTGCAAATGCATTAAAAAATAGTGGGATAGATTTTGTTTCTTATGTAAATGATGAAATTTATCAAGATGGATTAAAAATTACATATTTTAAAGAACAAAATTTAATAATCCATGGTGATAAAGGATTATTCCCTAAATATGATCATAAAATAGATAAAGTAGTAACATCAGCAAAAGAGTATTTTGATGAAAATGGTGGAGTTTTTAGATCTATTTTATCTGAATTTAACAAACGATTAAATCCATCAATTGGAGTATATTTTTCTCTAAATAGTCATAAAAGTTCAATATCAGTAAATATTCCAACAAAAGGAATAAAAGAGATAATTGCTATCCCAAATATTCACAATAGCATAAAAAATTGCTTTGAAGAGATTTCTGAAATAGATGAGCATTGTTCAAGATTAATCTCTAATTTTAGTAAAAAATTTTCGCAAGTATTAGAAAATGATGTTCCTTCAAATACAAATGGTTTTGAATCAATTATAAATATGTGTGCAAAAGTTTTAGGTATAAACAATGCAAAAGAGTTTGAAGACGCCGCTTTAAATACAAGTTTAACAAGTGGTATTCAAATAGATATGAAACTTATAAATCATGATGGAAAGAATTATTTAGATTATAGAAGAATTGTTCAATCAATAATGGCATATAAAATGGCTGATGTTGATAATATAACACTTATTTATTCGTTTTATGAGAGTTTGAGTGAATTTATTTGTAATTATGTAAATGAGATTTCAAATGATATAAAAACAAAAGATGTTGTTTTATGTGGAAATATGTTTGCAAATTCAATTTTACTTTCAAAAACTAACAAAACGCTTAGCAAGACTTATAATATAATCTTGCCAAGAGAATATCCATTGGATTATTAGAATTATTCAAATAAAAGGAGCAGTGACAGGAGGATGGCTAATCCTCCCTTTTATTAATACATTTTTGGTGCAAACACCAAAAAGATTAAAAGTATCACTGCTAATTTATACGGGATTGAATGGTCCTTTCAAAAACGCTCCCACCCAACACTACCCACAATAATTAAAAGGGATTGGAAAAAAAGGCTTAATTAAAAAAAATGGGGTCTGAAAAGTTAAGCTAGCTTCGATACTATG
>CAZDFZ010000119.1:0-5034 GCA_964504855.1 uncultured Aliarcobacter sp. | reverse complement strand
CTTATTATTGTTTCAGCTTCTGGAGGTGCTAGAATGCAAGAATCAACTTTTGCTTTAATGCAAATGGCTAAAACATCAGCTGCATTAAAAAAACTTGATCATGCAAAACTTCCATATATCTCTATTTTAACAGACCCAACAATGGGTGGAGTTTCTGCTTCATTTGCATTTTTAGGTGATATTATTATGGCAGAGCAAGGGGCATTAATTGGATTTGCAGGTCAAAGGGTTATTAAACAAACTATTGGTGCAGATTTACCAGCAGGGTTCCAAAGAGCTGAATTCTTACTTGAAAAAGGTTCTATTGATATGGTTGTTAATAGAACTTCAATGAAACAAACTTTAACACATTTATTAACAATGTTTAAAAAAGAAAAAATTAGCTAAAAAATGACTTTAAATTTAGAAAAAGCTTTGGGTTTTGAACTCAAAGCTTTTAATTACTTATATGTTTTATGTGATTATGAAACACTTTTAAAAAAAAATATCTCTTTAGAAAAATTTGTTGATTTATGTAAAAAAAATGATGTGAAAATTGTCCAATATAGAGATAAAATTTCATCATTAGAAGACCAAAAAATCAATCTTTTATACCTAAAATCAGAACTTAATATACCAATAATAATAAATGATAAAATAGAATTAATTGAATTTGCAGATGGTTTACATGTGGGGCAAGAGGATTTACAAGCTATTCATAAAGATAAAAAATTAGCTATAAAATTGATTCGATTAAAAATCAAAGATAAACTTCTAGGACTTTCAACACATAATGAATTAGAGATTTTGGAAGCCAATGAATTAGCTTTAGATATGATAGGACTTGGAGCTTATAAAAATACAAATACAAAAGATGTAAGTACTATTTTAGGTTCAAAAATTTCATATTTAGCAAAAATATCAAAACATCCCGTATGTGCAATTGGTGGAGTTAAAATGGATGATATTATTGAAAATATTAGATTTAATGTTGTAGGAAGTGGATTTTATGAAAATTAATATTTATTCAATAATCAAACCATCAAAAGATGAATTTGATGTATTGATAAAAGAGTTTATAAAAATGTCTTCAAAATATGCAAAAGTGGAAGTTCATTATATTTTTAATAAAAATATAGCAAAAGCACAAACTATTGGAGAAAAAGAGGCTCAACAATCATATAGTGAAACTTATGAACCTTTATTAAAAGGTTATAACATTGCTTTGGATGTTTTAGGAAAGAAAGTTGATACTTATGCTTTTTCGTCATTAATTGAAGATAAAAATGAAGTTAATTTTTTTATTGGTGGAGCTTATGGGTTTCAACGAGAATTTTTAGCTAAATGTGATACTACAATATCTTTAAGTGATTTAACAATGGCTCATAAAGTTGCAAATGTTGTTTTAACTGAGCAAATATTTAGAGCATTAAGTATTCAAAATAATCATCCATATCATAAGTAATTTATAAACATTTTTGTATAATGAAAAAATAATAAGAGTTCAAAGGATAGAGAATGGGTTTAAAGAAATATTTTATTTTCTCAGTAATTTTAATAGTTGCCGTGGTTGGTTTTACGTTTAGTTTAGATTTAGGTGAATACAATATTACACTATTTGATTATTCACTAACTTTGCCAGCTTTTGTATGGGTTATTTTACCAATATCAATACTTGCATTGGCTACATATTTGCATTTAATGTTTTATGGTTTATTAAACTATTTAAAACAAAGAGCAATTACAAAAGATTATGAATCAATGATTAAGTTAATAAAATCTGGTTTACTTGAGAAAAATGATGAATATAAATTTAAAACAACAGAATTTAAAAATCTTTCTTCTATTCTTTCTTCATTAAAAATTGATGTAAAAGATAATAGATTTTCTAGTAGTGATGAAGAATTAAACAAAATTGTTGGAAATATTCAAGATATAAAAAGTGGAAAATTTGTAAGTGATAAATCATTTAAGGCAAATGAAACTTCTGCTTTATCAAATCAAAATATTTTAAATAAAGTTGATGAGCAAATTGATTTTGCTGTTGATGTTCTTAAAAAACCAGAGAATTTTTCATCAGAGGTTGTATCAAAGGCATTTGATAATGTTTTAAAAGAAAAAAGTATGACTACTATGAAAAAACTTTATAAAAATGTAAAACTTGATAAAGAAATGGCAAAAAAACTTTTTGAAAAAGATGTATTCAATAATGAATTTGGATTAGCACAAGAAGAAATAATTAAAATTGTTAAAGATTTAGATTACAAAAAAGATGATTATTTAGCTTTAGCTAAAAATTATGAAACAATTTTAAAACCAGATCAAAATATTGCATTATTTGAGAAATTATCAACTGAATCAGAAGATGCAACTTTTGCATATTTACATGTGTTATTTGAATATGAAATGATTGATAGAGCAAAAGAAGTTTTAGCTAATACAAAAGATAATGAATATGCACCATTTAAAGCTCTTTTAGCTTTAAAAGATACTGGTAAACATTACAATTTAGAAGCGATATCTTATAAATAATGAATAAAAAACTTGATTTTAGCCGACCCCTTGTGGTGTTGGCGCCACTTGCTGGATATACTGATTTACCTTTTCGTTCTGTTGTTAAAAAATTTGGAGCAGATTTAACAATCTCAGAGATGATTTCATCAAATGCTTTGGTATATAAATCAGAGCGAACTCTAAAAATGATTGAAAAATCACCATCTGAAGACCCATATTTTGTACAAATAGCTGGGAATAAACCTGAACTTATTAGAGATGCTGTTTTAATACTAAATGAAGTTGATGGAATTGATGGAATTGATTTAAATTGCGGATGTCCTGCACCAAAAGTTTTTAATCATGGTTCAGGTTCAAATCTTTTGGGAGATTTAAAAAAACTTGAAGAGATACTTTCAACAATCAAAAAATACTCGAAAAAACAATATACATCTGCAAAAGTAAGACTTGGAGTTAATGAAAAAATTCCAGTTGAGATTGGAAAAGCAGTTGAGGCTTGTGGAGCTGATTTTGTTTCTGTTCATGGACGAACAAGAGCTGGAAAATATAAAGCACCAGTTGATTATGATGCAATAAAACAAATGAAAGAAGCAGTTTCAATTCCTGTTATTGCAAATGGTGATATTAAAGATTATGATAAAGCAAAAGAGGTATTGGAATATACAAAAGCTGATGGAGTTATGATTGGTCGAGGTGCTATTGGAAAGCCTTGGGTATTTTATCAGTTAAAACATGGAATTGAAGATATTTCAGATGAAATGAAAAAAGAGATAATTTTAGAGCATTTTGATGCAATGCTAAAATTTCATGGTCCGCATGGTGCTATAATGTTTAGAAAATTATTACATTCATATTCAAAAGGCTATACAGGAGCCAATGAATTTAGGGATATTGTAAATAAAATCTCTGATATTGATGTTATGCGAGATATGATAGAAAACTTCTTTTAATATAATTCAAAAGTTATTTAGATAAAATATTCCACATTATATAAAAATAAAATTATATATGATTTGAATAAAGGAAAAATTTGTCTAAATACTATTTTGAATTAACTCTTAAACCTGATAATAACTACGAACTTTTTTTAGATTTATTAAATGCTATAACTGATGATGCGATAGAAGAACTTGATGGAACTTTGATTGTAAGAAGTGAAGAAGAGCTTGATGATTTGATTTTTGGTGTTAAAGAATTTATAACTGCACTTAACACAAATTGTGAAATAAATTATGAAAAAAAAGAAAATATTGATTGGATAAAACAGTATCAACAATCTGTAAAAGCTGTTGAAGTTGGAAGTTTTTATATAAGACCTGAATGGGTAGAAAAAAAAGATGGAAAAATTGATATTATAATCAATCCAGCACTATCTTTTGGTTCAGGACACCATGAAACAACATCTTCATGTATAGAAGCGATTGATGAGTTTGTTAATGAAAAACAAACAGTTTTAGATGTTGGAACAGGAAGTGGAATTCTTGCGATTGCTGCTGCTAAAAAGGGATGTTTAGTTGATATTTGTGACACTGATGAAGTTTGTGTTATTGATACAAAATCAAATTTTGAATTAAATGGTGTATCATTTGAAAATTCTTGGGTTGGTTCAACAAATAAAGCAACAAAAAAATATGATGTTGTAATTGCAAATATTGTTGCTGATGTTTTAGTAATGATTGCAAGTGATTTAAAAAAATGTTTAAATGATGATGGAATATTAATAATTTCTGGTATTTTGGATAAACATATTAACCGAGTGTTAAGTAAATTTAGTGATTTAGAACAAATCAAACTTATCCATAAAAATGAGTGGATGAGTGTTGTATTAAAAAATAAGAAGGAGTTTTAATTTATGTCTAAAAAAGAACAAAACAATAATTTAAACAATAGTAATAACAACAATAATAATGGGAATAACAATAACTTTTTTAATAATAATCCATTATTAATTTTTGTACTTTTTTCAATTGTTACAATATTTGCATTTAAAGCTATTTTCCCTGAAAATCAAATGGGAGATACATCTGGATCAAATATTCCAGCATTTGGTCAAAGTTCAAATAAAACAGTAGCTTATTCGGATTTAAAAGGTTTAATAAGCTCTGGAAAAATTGAGTATGTTGGTATAGGAAATACACAAATAAAAGGTATTTCAAAACAAGCTACAGGTCAAGTTATAACTTACACTGCAAGAAGAGTAGTTCCTGATGATACGTTAATTCCAGAGTTAGAAAAAAATGGAATTTCTTACGGTGGAGTTAGTGAAGAGAATATTTTAAATGATATTTTATTTGGTTGGGTATTACCAATATTTATATTTTTTGCTATTTGGATGTTTATTGCAAAAAGAATGCAAAAATCTATGGGTGGAGGATCTGGTGGGATTCTTGGAATTGGTTCATCAAAAAAGATGATAAATTCAGAAAAACCAAATGTAAAATTTGAAGATATGGCTGGAAATAAAGAGGCAAAAGAAGAAGTTCAAGAAATAGTAGATTTCTTAAAATCTCCAGATAGATACATAAGACTTGGAGCTCAAAT
>CAZDFZ010000118.1:0-5039 GCA_964504855.1 uncultured Aliarcobacter sp. | reverse complement strand
TGTTGGTGGTGGAGGTGGTGGAAGACCAGACTTCGCACAAGCAGGTGGAAAAGATGTTACTAAAGTTGAAGAAGCAAAAATTGCTGCTTTAGCTTATGCAAAAGAAAATTTATAATTCTAATTTGATTGAATAAATGCCTTATTATTTCTCAATAATAGTATTTATTCATGTATTAAGTGCAGTAATTTGGATAGGTGGAATGATTGCAATAAGATTTGCAGTTCATTACTCTATTCAAAGTATTGAGAATCCTAAAATAAAATTAGGAAAAACTCTTGAAAATTTAAAAAGATTTTTTTACTTGGTTATTCCTTCAATTTTATCTCTTTTAATAACAGCTATAATAATGATTATAAGCTTTAAATTAAACGAAACACCTAATTATTATATTGTAATGTTAAAAGAGTTTATTTGGACAATTATGAGTGTTATTTTTATCATTATATATATGAAAAGAAATTTTGCTCAAAAAGCTTTTGAAAATAATGATTTTTTAACAGCAAAAAAACATCTTTTTCCAATTGCAAATTATTTTATACCAATTAATATAATTTTAGGATTGTTTGCAATATTTTTTGGAATAACTTTAAGAGGTTTTTAGTAATTTTTTTATAAAAATTACTAAAAATTACTACTTTTTTTGAGAATTCTTTTGCACGTTATTTTAGAAATTTTCAATTTTTTGATCAATATTATTTTTTCATAAAGAACTACCAAGTAGTAGTATAAGAGAAGATGCAATATATAATTTTTTAGAAATATATAGTTGTTTTTTCATGGTTATATTATCTCATTTGAAGGTAAAAACTTGACATATACTCTATTTTTAAATATGATAAAAATTGAGAAACCATGATGTAAAAGGTATTTTGTATGATTTCGTACTTAAAAAACTTCTTACTATTTTTTACAATAGTTGTAATTATTAATGGTTGTACATCTAAATTAGGCGACGATAATTCAGGTTTGGCTTATCGTTCAAAAGATGGTCAGTATTTATTCCAAAGTGCATCTTTAGAAAATACTATATACCAACGAGATTTGAGATTAAAGAAATATAAAGAACTTGCTAAAACAAAGAAAAAGTTTAGTTCTTTAGAAGAACAAACTTTCTTAGATGATAGATTTGATTTAAATCTCAAATTATTTGATTTTTATAGTGAGTGGGAAGGTGTTGGATATAAATTAGGTGGTGATTCAAAAAGTGGGATTGACTGCTCTGGTTTTATACAAAAAGCTTTTAAGGAAAAATTTGATCTAAGTATGCCTCGAACGACTTTAGAACAATCTGTAATAGGAAAAGAGATTTCTAAAGATCAATTAAAGGGTGGAGATTTAGTGTTTTTTAAAATAGGTGATATTAACCATGTTGGTGTTTACCTAGAAGATGGAATGTTTATTCATGCTTCGACAAAAATTGGTGTAACCATATCAGAGTTAGATAGTTCTTACTTTAGTAAAAATTATTGGAAAGCTCAGAGAGTTATAGAATAGATATTATATAAAAGGAGAATTAGTGATAAAGAAGACTTTTATACTTATACCAGCAATATTATTATTTACAGCTTGTAGCGACAAGACTGTTCAGTTACAATTGGATGAAAATAAAACTAAAAAATTAAATTCATCAACACTTTCATACAATGATTATAAATCATCATATGAAACACAAAACCAAAAGCTTAAAAATAGACCTCATTCAAAATATGAGCCAACTATAAGTAAAGATGAATATGAAAAATTAAGTTTTAACAGCAATGAAATAAATGAAGCAGCTGACTCAAATTCACTTTTCAACAAACAATCTTTTATAGATTTTTATGCTGATTGGAAAAATGTAAGATATAAAATGGGGGGAACTTCAAGAACAGGTATAGATTGTTCTGGATTTACTCAAAAAGTATTCAAAGAAAAATTTGGTATAGAATTGCCAAGAACAACACTTACACAAGTAAATATGGGTGTTGAAGTAAAGAAATCTGATTTAAAAATGGGTGACTTAGTATTTTTTAAAACAAGTAAAACAATGAAACATGTTGGAGTTTATGTGGGTGATGGAGATTTCTTACATTCTTCTGTAAAAGGTATTCAATTTACGAAATTAGATAAACAGTTTTATAAAGACTCTTATTGGACAGCTAGAAGAATTGTAAATTAATTCTTCTAATCTATCAAAAATAAATCATATACACTAAATAAAAGCAAATACACAGAAACTTTTGAAATTAGCAGAAAGTATATGAACGATTTTTCTGCATATCTACGTTTATTTATAAAATTCTATATAAATAGTATGATAATTATATGATTTTTTATAAACCTAAATAACTAGATAGTAAATATAAACAAATAGTGCATACTACATACATTTTCATCGCATACATTATATTTAATTTAAAAATTTCTTTTGCATCAAAATTATACCTAGCCACAATAGTTAAATTTAATCCTGAAAATGGTGACGTAGAAACAGTTGTAGACCATGCCATCAAAAAAGTTACTGCTAAAAGTGTATGATTAGCACTATTTAAGAAATTTCCAATAATCGCTATTGTAATAATAGGATGAATACCTATAAAAGCCAAAACAATAAATACAAAAAGTAATAAAGATGCTATTTGCCAGTCAAAAGTTTCAAATGGTAATTTAAAATCTAAACCAGCTAAAATAGAACTTACTCCTATTCCAAACATTCCTGCAACTAAAAATAATCCCATTTCTACTTTCATTTTTGGTAATTCATCAATAATATGTGCTTTTAATTTAAGAAATGATTGATTGAATCCCTTTTTTATAGGTAAAACCAATATGGTAATTAAAACTGAAAAAAGTGATATTAAAACTATTACTTGAATATTTGGGAAATAATAATTTGTAAATAATACTAATAAAGCAAGTACAAATGGTAAATATAGACTTTCAAAAGATAAAGGATAACCTCTAAATTCTTCAATATTTAATTGTTTATTTTTAAGCACTTCAAAATATGTGATAAAAAAAGCAACAAAAGCCAGAACTAATCCATTTAATAAAATTATTGATGTATTTAACTTTGGTGCATAAGTAATTGCCGCTGCAAATGCAACAAAAAAAGGAGACCAATAAGCATCACTTGCAAATGCTCTTGTTAAAAGTATTACTTGTAAATTTGTCAAAGGTGCTTTTTTGTACATTTTATCTGCCACTAAAACAAGTGAAGATAGATTTATAACTGAACCAAAAAGATGCACTCCTAAATATGTCTTTAAAAAAGAATTTTTACCTATTGGTAGTTGAGTTGATTTTTCTTTTTTTGGTGTTGCAATTAATCGTAAAAAACCAACACTAATAAGCAATGTAAGCAAATATTGATTTACTGTAAATACTTTTATATAATCTACTTTAAAATCATTAATATAAGAGAAAATAAAAGAACAAATACTTAATGCAAATAAAATCAAGATAATTTTTTTTTCTTTTATTGTATTAAAAAGAATTATAAAAGAAATCCAAGCTAAAATTCCTGAAATTATTAAAAAATTCTTATTAAAAAAATATGAATATAAAGTCGTTAAAAATGATAAGAATATAAATATACCAGATGTTTTATATAAAAATTGCATGTATCTCTTTATTTTATGACCTAAATTTTAAAAAGCAATTATATACAAATTGAGTATAATCCAAATAAAAAAAGGTTTGTTTTGATACGTTTAGGTTCTAATTCTGCTACACGTGCACTGATTTTAAAAAGTTTTGGTATTGAGTTTATACAAAATGGTGGAGATTTTGATGAGGACTCTATAAAAACAACAAATCCTAAATCATTTTGTTATGAAGCAACTAAAGGAAAATTTCTTGAGCTTTATGAAAAATATGGAGTTGAAGATATGCCTTTACTAGTTGCTGATTCTGTTGTTACATGTGAAGGGAAACTTCTTAGAAAAGCAAAAGATTTATCAGATGCCAAAGCTATGCTTGAACTTCAAAGTGAAAATAAAACTTCTGTTATAACTTGCATGATTTATAAATCAAAAGAAAAAGAGTTGATAGATATCTCAATTACTACTTATGAGTTTAAAGAGTTTGACAAAATACATATGAAAGAGTATTTACAAAGTGGTGAGTGTTTTGGGAAAGCTGGAGCTATTATGGTTGAAGGTTTTTGTAAACCTTACATAAAAAGTGTGGTTGGGTATGAAAGTACAGCTATGGGACTTTGTGCTGAAAAATTAATTCAATTTTGTAGCTAAATCAAAGGATTTTAGCTACTAACTGCTCTGGTAATAATCCTAAACTTTCTTCAACTTGTTTTGTATCTCCATGTTCAACAAAAAAATCATCATACTCAAATGAAGTTACATTTACATTTTTGATATTTTCATCACTTAAAAGTTCTAAAATTGCACTTGCAACTCCGCCTTGTCTTTGAGAATCACTAAATACATACCAATTACAATATTTTTTAGCTAATTCTACTAAGCAATCTTTATCAAGAGGTTTTACAAATCTTAAATCTAATATTGCTATATCTTCATTATGTAAACTCTCAGTATCTATAGCTCGACTCACTCCTGCACCATATCCAATAAATAGTTTATTTGATGTTCCCTCTTTTAAAACTTCAGCTTTTCCTAACTCAAATTGAGTAGAAGCATAACCTAATTCCTTAAATGAACCTCTTGGATATCTAATAGCACTTGGACTATTTAATGTATATGCAAATTCCAATCCTAACTCTAAAGTTTTATTATCTCTTGGAGCAAATAAAATCATATTTGGTATAAATCTTAAAAATGATATATCAAATGCCCCTTGATGTGTTTCTCCATCATTTCCCACAAGCCCTGCTCTATCCATTGCAAATACAACAGGCAGATTCATCAAGCAAACATCATGAATTATTTGGTCAAATCCTCTTTGTAAAAATGTAGAATAAATAGTAATATATGGTTTAAATCCCTCTTTTGCCATGGCTGCCATAGAAGTAACAGCATGTTGTTCAGCAATTGCTACATCCCAAAATCTATCAGGGAAATTTTCCATAAGTTTATTTATA
>CAZDFZ010000117.1:0-5047 GCA_964504855.1 uncultured Aliarcobacter sp. | reverse complement strand
ATCCAAATCCTGGTATTGAGGATTTTGCTTTTAGCATTCCGTAATTTAGTCGCATAAAACGATTCTCCATATAATCCACATCAAATTGATGATATTTAAAATAATCAAAAAAAAGTAGGTGTTTTATATATCACCTACTAAATTGGTAGAATTATATCTTTTTTTATTTTTTATGTCAAGACTAAAAATTATTTAAATTAATTTTTCACTAATCAATATAATCTAAACACCTTTGTCTACAACTTTTATAAATTGAATTAATACTTCTTTTTTAAAGTAATACATCTATCTATGTTCCATGAAAATTCTTCTTAAATTTTAGCTAATGGCTGAAGATCAATTATCTATTTGCATTTAAATAATCCTTAGCAATTTTTAAATCTTTTACATTTTGGGCTTCATCAAATAAATGCCCTTGAAAATAATCAATATTTATCTCTTTACAAGTTTCATAAATCTCTTTACTTGAAACAAATTCAGCAACAGTTTTTATTCCAACTTTTGAAGCAAAAAAGATTATTGCTTCAACAACAGCTTTTGCACTTTTTGATTTATTTATTTCTTGAATAATTGAACCATCAAGTTTTATATAATCAGCTTGTAATTTCACTAAATAAGAAAAATTTGAATAACCTGTTCCAAAATCATCAATAGCAATTCTCACACCAAAATTTTTAATTATTTTTATAAAAGAAACCAACTCTTCAATATTTTCAATACCTTCACTCTCTGTTATTTCTATTGTTAAATACTCACCAATTTGATATTCATAAATTTTTTGTATCAGAAAATCAACAACATCTTTATTTAAAACATCACTTATTGAAAGATTGATACTAAATTCCAATCCTTTATTTTCAAAAAATTCAAAAGATTTTTGTATTACTTTTTTCGTTATTTCTGAATATAAATTAATTTTTTTGGCTCTATTTAAGAAAAAATATGGACTTATAATTTCATCTTTTGAATTTCTCATACGAACTAATACTTCATATTTTTTGCTATTTAGACCATTTAAAGACTGTACAAATATTTCAAATTTGTCTTTTTTAACTGCTTGTATTATTTCGCTTTGCCAATATAAATCTTGTTCTATTGAATATGTATTTGGCTGGCAAATATGATGTTCTTCACTATCATAAATCACTAAATTATGCTTCAATTTTTTTGACTGTTTTAAAGCAAATTCAGCACTTATAAAAAGTTCTGAATAATTTATAGCTACACCAACTTTTAAAGGTATATAAACTTTATATTCTTCTACTTCTATTGGTGTATATCCAAAATACCAAATAATTGATTTTATACTTTGAACAAATCTATCTTTTAATATTTCATTTGCAGATGTAACGGCAAATACATCACTACCTAAATAATAAATTTTGCTATCTTGAAATTTTGTTTGTAATCGTTGAGAAATAATTTTTAATATCTTCTCACCTGTTTCATATCCATAATAATGATTAATATTCGAAAATCCACTAATATCAAATAGTGCTAATTTATTGAATTTTTTTTCTTTATTATCTTTTAGAAATTCTTTTCTATTTGGCAGTTTTATAATTTTCTTATTTTGTGAATATTTTCCTTCTATTGCCGTCATTTGTTACCTCTAATAATTTTCTAGACCCTCTTATTAATTCTTGCATTTGCAACGCCTATTTTTCTTATTGTTATTAAAATTAATACTACACATATCGCACATTTTTTTAATCTCCTTTTTTTAACTTATGCTATTACTAAAGCTGATGAAAACAATACTACGCTTAAAAGTAAAGACACTAAAACTACGTAAAAATCTCTTCTTACACTTATTACTTCTTCTATATATCCCATTTTAATCTCCTAGATAAGGAGGGTCTAAAAAATTATTATTTATATTTTACCTATTAGATTAGCAGTATTTTCTCTTTAGTAAGTTTTTTCGATTTTATTGCCTCAAGAAAAATAGCCTTTGCAGCTCTGTCTTTTACAGAGCCACTTGGATTTAAAAATTCAGCTTTAGCATAAATACTCACACCATCTAAATCTTTTGTTATTTGATCTAATTTTATTAATGGAGTATTCCCCACTAAATCTAAAATCGAATTATCTCTCACTTTATTTCCTTCTAACTATCACTATTTATAAATAGCGTCAAATGTTCCACCATCATCAAAGTGTCTTTTTTGTGCTGTTTGCCAATCTACAAACACATCATTTATTTTTACTAATTCAAGTTTTGGAAATCTTGCCACATCTTCTTTATCTGCAAGTTCTGGTTTATATGGTCTATAATAGTTTTTAGCTGCTAATTTTTGACCTTCAGGCGAATATAATGCTTGTAAATATGCTTTAGATACATCTAATGTTCCATGTTTTTTTGCATTTTCTTCTACAACTGCTACAGGTGGTTCTGCTAAAATAGAAATTGACGGAGTTACTATTTCATATTCACCTTTCCCTAATTCATTAATTGCTAAATAAGCTTCATTTTCCCAAGCTAATAAAACATCTCCAATTTGTCTTTGAACAAATGTATTTGTAGCTCCTCTTGCTCCTGAGTCAAGAACTGGTACATTTTTATATAATTTTTTTACAAATTCAAAGGCTTTTGTATCAGCTGCTTTAAATTTATCAGAGTTTCTATCTAGTTTTGTTAAATCACCCAACTCTTTTTTAAGTGCATAAGAGTAAGCTGCTAGATAATTCCATCTAGCCCCACCTGATGTTTTTGGATTTGGAGTAATTACTTCAACACCCTCTTTTGTTAAATCATTCCAATCTTTTATCCCTTTTGGATTTCCTTTTCTAACTAAAAATACTATAGTTGAAGTATATGGAGATGAATTATTTTCTAATTTCTTTTGCCAATCTTCAGGAATTAATTTTGCTTTTTCATTAATTACATCAACATCATAAGCTAATGCTAAAGTAACAACATCTGCTCCTAATCCATCAATAACAGCACGTGCTTGTTTACCAGAACCACCATGTGATTGTTTAACTGTTATATCTTGACCTGTTTTATTTTTCCAATAAGTTGCAAATGATTTATTATATGCTTCATATAACTCTCTTGTTGGATCATAAGATACATTTAATAACTCTATTGATTTCTTTGCTGCTTCTGCTTTTGAATCATAATTATCTGCTGAAAAACCTATTGCTGGAACTAATAATGCAGCTAACGCTAAACTTTTAAATACTTTTCTCATTTTATTTTCTCTTTCTTTTTATTAATATACACTGAGTGTATGAATATTAAATATTTAAAAAAATCTCACCTCAAACTTTTCTTTTATGCTTATTACAATCACACATGTCACACATCATTTTAGTTCCTTTTCTATACTGTTAGTAAGTTTTTATATTTATCACCTACTAGATTGGTGAAATTATAATGGCATTTTTTTTATTTGTCAAGGGATTTTTATAAAAAGAGACTATTTGAAAGCTAATTAAAATAAATAAGAGCATAAAAGCCCCTATTTATTGGGATTTACAAGATATATAAATCTTATTATTATTGTTTAGGAAGTAACTTCATAGGAACGATTTGGAACTCATCCATATTCCAAACATTATTTTTAACATAAGGTTCATTCTCTAACCATTCGTCAATCTCTTCATCTGATTCAAAATCAATAAAAAGTGTAGATCCAACCATAACATCATCTTCAATTAACGCACCAGCATTAATAATTTTACCTTCAGCCATTAATTTTCTTGCACCTTCAATATGTGCTTCTCTTGATTCTAATCTTCTTTCTAGTGCGTTTTCATTGTCATAAGCTATAACTAAATATTGCATATTTTTTTCCTTTTTTTATTTAACTTTACCATTTTATCATAATAATAAAATGATAAAATTAAACTACATAAATTTAATTGCAAATAAAAAAGTCAATGGATAGATGATTACATTAAAATATCTAAAAAGTGGAGTCATTTTTATATTCATAGGAATAATGCTTTCTATTGAAATACCATATGAAAGTTTTTTCATAATAGATAATTTAAAAGCAATATCTGCAAATTTAACAATAAAAATAGAACTCATCCAAAAGCCAAAATTATTAAAATAAAAAAATAAAAAAATAGTATAAAAAAATGTTGCATGTAATGTAAAATAGAAAAAAATATTTTTTCTAAATATATTAAAATTATTCATTACAAGACCAAATAATGTATCAGATTTTTGCCATGTAGATTCAAAAAACTCTAGAAAAATAAAGATAAGAAGTAAAGATATGAAATCCATAGTAGAAATTCAATAGGGGTATTCCCCTATTGACTATTAATGCTCAGAAAATTTAATTTTTTGGTTTTTGTATAGACCAGTTCCAACAGGAATTGTTCTACCAATAACAACGTTTTCTTTTAAGTCTTCTAACATATCCATTTTAGCACTAATTGCAGCTTCTGTTAAAACTTTAGTAGTTTCTTGGAATGATGCAGCAGAGATAATAGAATCAGATGTAACAGCAGCTCTTGTGATACCTAATAATAAAGGTTCAGCAATTGCAGGATTTCCACCTAATTTGATAATTTTCTCATTTTCAAGTTTAAATTTCTTTTTAGAAACCATATCACCAACGATAAACTTAGTATCTCCACCATCTAAGATAGAAACTTGTCTTAACATTTGAGATGTAATAACCTCAATATGTTTATCAGCAATATTTACCCCTTGAGATCTATAAACTTGTTGTACTTCAGAAACAATGAAATAATGTAAAGCTTTTTCTCCAAGAATTCTTAACACATCGTGTGGAGAAATTTGACCATCTGTTAATGCTTCACCAGCATGTACAAACTCACCATCATGTACTAAAATTTGTTTAGATTTCTCTACTAAATACTCAACATTATTACCTGTACCATCAGAGATAATAATTCTTTCTTTATTTCTTAAAGGTTTCCCAAATGTAACAACACCATCAAATGAAGCTAATATAGCAATATTTTTTGGTCTTCTAGCTTCAAATAATTCAGAAACTCTTGGAAGACCCCCAGTAATATCTTTAGATTTTTGAGTTGCTTTTGGTGTTTTACCAATTATATC
>CAZDFZ010000116.1:300-5048 GCA_964504855.1 uncultured Aliarcobacter sp. | reverse complement strand
TTGCTACTGCTGAAGCTACTGCTGATTTAATTGCTGCTGGAGCTGATGCTGTTAAAGTTGGAATTGGACCTGGATCTATTTGTACAACTAGAATTGTTGCAGGTGTTGGTGTTCCTCAAATAAGTGCTATTGATGAGTGTGCAGCTGAAGGTGCAAAAACAGGAACACCAATTATCGCTGATGGTGGAATTAAATATTCAGGAGATGTTGCAAAAGCATTAGCAGTTGGTGCTAGTTCTGTTATGATGGGAAGTGCGTTAGCTGGAACTGAAGAATCTCCAGGTGAAGTTGTTTTAAGTCATGGTAGAAAATTTAAAACATACAGAGGTATGGGTTCAATTGGTGCAATGACAAAAGGAAGTACTGATAGATATTTCCAAGAAGGAACAGCTGCTGATAAACTTGTACCAGAAGGAATTGAAGGTATGGTTCCATATAGAGGAACAATTTCAGATATTATTCATCAAATGGTTGGTGGATTAAGATCGTCAATGGGATATTTAGGAAGTAAAGATATTGCAACTTTCCAAGAAAGAGCAGAGTTTGTTGAAATTACAAGTGCCGGATTAAGAGAATCTCACGTGCATGATGTAACAATTACTAACGAAGCTCCAAATTACCACGTTTAAAATAAAAAAGGAGAGGTTAATTCAACCTCTCCTTTTTTTAGTTTTTTAATTAAATTTTTATTTTATTTTCCAAAACTTCTATTTGCATCTCTTTTTGTTGTTTTTCTTTTTTTTGCTACTTTAGCAGGAGCATTTGTTTTTGCAAAACCAGTTTTTTTGGCAACTTTTTTAGCTTCAGCCATTTTTTGACTTAGTTGTTTAGGTCTTGCTTTGAATAATCTTGGTTTTTTTTCTGTTGTTTCAAAACCTTCAATTACTTCTCTAGGAACATTGATAATTAATTCTTTTTCAATTTCAATCATCATTTTATAATCTTTTACACTTAAAAGTGTAATTGCTGTTCCTGGATTTCCAGCACGTCCTGTTCTTCCAATTCTATGAGTGTAATCTGTTACTGTTTCAGGTAAAGCATAGTTTACAACAACAGGTAAAAGTTGAATATCAATTCCACGTGCAGCAATATCAGTTGCAACTAAAACTCTAATATCTCCTGATTTGAATTTTTTTAAGGCTTTTGCACGTGCTGTTCGTCTAACATCTCCGTGAATACAAGCAGCTGGCAATCCATCAAGTTCTAAATGTTCAACTAAAGCATCAGCTTCCATTTTCATATTAACAAAAACTAAAACTTGAGAGTAGTTTCTTGAACCAATTAAATAAGATAATAAAGCTGCTTTACTTGCTTCATCAACTTGAATAATTTGTTGTTCTATGATTTTAACAGCTGATCTTTGTTGTGCAACTTCAATTACTACGGGATCTTGTAAAAACTCTTTTGCAAGTTTTTTTACATTTTGAGTCATTGTTGCACTAAACATCATAATTTGTCTTTTGGGTCCAACACTTGGTAGAATTTTTTCAATATCTTCTAAAAATCCCATATCAAGTAGTGTATCAACTTCATCAATTACAACAGTAGTTACACTTGATAAATCAACAGTTTTATTTTTTATATGTTCCATTAATCTACCACTTGTTGCAACTAAAATATCAATTCCTTTTGCAATCTTTCTCTCTTGTTCCTTAGTAGAAACTCCACCAAAAACAGCTAATTTTTCAATATCTATATATTTTGCATAATCTTCTACAGCTTTTGCAATTTGAGTTGCTAATTCTCTTGTTGGTACTAGTATTAAAGCTCTTAAAATAGGATTATTAGGCTGTTTATTTTCCATAATTTCTGTTAAAATTGGAAGTAAAAATGCTGCTGTTTTTCCTGTTCCACTTTGTGCCGCAGCTAAAATATCTCTTTTTTTCAAAGCAATAGGAATGGACTTTTTTTGTATTTCCGTAGCTTCTTCGTAATTTAAATCTTTTAAAGCATTGATGATTTTTTCATCTAGGTTCATTGATGTAAAAGTTTTAATAATGTTTCCTTTTAATCTTAATTTTTATTGATTATATCTAAAACTATATTAGTTGTAGTTTTATTGTTATTTTGCACATAAATAAGGGCTTTTCAATCAAAATTTAGTTTTTTTTAGTTAATATAAAATTCATATTAAATAAATTTTTGGATAGATAAAATGACTGTTAAAATTACATTACCCCATGATAACTCTTATGATATTTTTATAGATGAATTAAACGAATTATATTTTGATAGAAAAGTTGTGATTATTACAAATCCAACTGTAAGTGGATTTCATTTGGAGTATTTAAAATCAAAAATAAATGCACGTGAGTTGAGTGTTTGTACAATTCCAGATGGTGAAGAGTATAAACATATGCAAACAATAGAAGATATGTTAGCTCACTGTTTTACTCATAGACTTGATAGAAAATCTTTACTAATAGCTTTTGGTGGAGGTGTTATAGGAGATATGACTGGATTTGCAGCTTCAATATATCAAAGAGGTATTGATTTTGTTCAAATTCCTACTACTTTACTTTCTCAAGTTGATGCAAGTGTTGGCGGAAAAACAGGAATCAACAATAAATTTGGGAAAAATCTTGTTGGTGCATTTCATCAACCAATTGCTGTTTATATAGACCCAAATTTTTTGAAAACATTACCAAAAAGAGAGTTTGGAGCTGGAGTTGCTGAAATTATAAAAATGGCAGTAACTTTTAATAAAGATTTTTTTGAATGGTTAGAGCAAAATGATTTAACTAAAGATGAAAATATTAGAGTTGCAATTGCAAAATCTGTACAAACAAAAGCAGATGTGGTATCTCAAGATGAAAAAGAACTAGGAATAAGAGCTGCACTTAATTATGGACATACTTTTGGGCATGTAATTGAAAATGAAACAAATTATGATACTTATTTACATGGTGAAGCCGTGGGAATTGGTATGTGTATGGCAAATGCTTTGGCTGTTAAAATAGGACTTATGACAAAAGATGAAGAGTTAAGAGTAAAAAATTTATTAGAAAAATATGATATTCCAACAACTTATAAAATCAAAGATGTAGAAGATTTTTATGAACATTTTTTCCTAGATAAAAAGTCATTGGATAATAAAATTAAATTTATTTTACCAGTAGGGATTGGTGATTGCAAAATCACTAATGATGTTACAAAAGATGATGTTATTGAAATATTAAAAGGTTTTTAAAGTGATTAAAAAATTACTACTTTTACTAGTTTTTAGTTGTTTTTTGTTTGCTCAAAATGAGTTAGCATTAAATACTGTGGATAAAAAAGATAAAGCGGAAGTTAAAAAAATTGAGCAAAAGATTATAACTGAAAAGTATGAAGAGGCTCAAAAAGAGTTAGAAATTAAAAAAAATCAAGAACTTCAAGAATTAAAAACGCCTGATGTTCCTGTTGAAAATATGGCTCAAGTTACTGCGTTATTAGATAGTATTTCTAAAATTGATAAAGAGCTAAAAGATAATATTTTATTAAAAAGATACTCAAACTATGTTTCTTATGGAAAAATTTCTAATGAATTGAATGATTTAAAAGAGAGTTTAAAAAGAAAAACAAATATCTCTGATGAAGTAACTTATCAATTACACAATAAAATTAGGGTTAAAGAAAATGAATTAGAGTTAATTGAAGAGTATAAAGGCTCTCCAATTGGTGGGCTTATAAATCCCCCAGAAATTGAAAAATATGAACTTATTACTAATCCTTTTGGGATAATTAATTCATTATCTCAAATTAAAAAATTAGAAAATAATAAAAAAATATTTAAAACGCTAGAACAAGATTTAGATTTTGCTACTGCAAAATTAGATGAGCAATTAATCTTATATTTAGAATTATTTAATTTAGATCAAAAACCAGAATATAAAGATAAGATAACTTTTTTAGATAAACAGAAAAAAGATTTTTCAATGATTCTAGAAATTGTTTCTACAACTGAAGAAGTATATACAAGAAAAATTGAGCAAGTAATATTAGAAATTAAAAATCAAATATCTTTACAAGTTCAAAAAATGGTGGTTATATTCGTAATTATTGTTGTTTTATCAATAATTGCATTTTTAGTAAAACTTGCTTTAAAAAGGTATTTTTCT
This sequence comes from uncultured Aliarcobacter sp., assembly GCA_964504855.1. Classification (GTDB taxonomy): domain Bacteria; phylum Campylobacterota; class Campylobacteria; order Campylobacterales; family Arcobacteraceae; genus Aliarcobacter. The sequence goes on along the minus strand of CAZDFZ010000116.1, from coordinate 948 downwards.
CAAAATGAAAATTATTATATGATAAATAAAATAATCAATTTTACAGTTGTATTTTTGATTGTAATGGTTTTATTATTTTCATATATAGCTAATGTTTCATATCTTGTAACTATTTTAGGATTTGCATCAGCCGGTATTGCTATCGCTTTAAAAGATTGGTTTATGTCAATTTTTGGTTGGATGGTTATTGTTACATCAGGATCTATTCAAGTTGGAGATAGAATAAAAGTAAATAAAGGAAGTGTTGAAACTGTTGGGGATGTTTTAGATATTTCATTATTCAAAATTACAATTAGAGAAGATATTACATATACTACATATACTACAAATAGAAGAAGTGGAAGAATATTTTTTATTCCAAACAACTATATTTTTTCTGAATTAATATCTAATTACACTCACTCAGGACTAAGAACAGTTTGGGATGGTATTGATATAACAATTACTTTTGATTCTAATCATAAAAAAGCTCAAAAAATAGCAAGGGATATAATTAGACATTACTCAAAAGGATATACTGATATTACAAGAAAACAGTTATCAAAAATGAGAAGTAAATATCAATTAAGAGCTACAGGAGTTGAACCTAGAGTATTTACTTTTGTTGAATCTCAAGGAATAGTAATTTCTTCTTGGTATTTGACAAAT
>CAZDFZ010000116.1:0-290 GCA_964504855.1 uncultured Aliarcobacter sp. | reverse complement strand
TTCTTATGCGGCACTTGTTTTAAGAAGTACAATAAGTCCTGAAATACTTGATGCATTTATGAAAGAAGATGATATTCATATTGCATATCCTACTCAACAAATTAATTTAAACAAAACTGATAATGCTTATGGACCTGCTTCAAAAAGTAGAATAATTCCAAAAGATTTAGAAGATGAAATCATACAAAGATAAATTAGGAAATAAATATTAATGAATTTTTCACAAAATAGACCAAAAGTATATTTTAAAACTTTTGGTTGTAGAACTAATGTTTTTGATACGCAAGTGA
>CAZDFZ010000115.1:0-5052 GCA_964504855.1 uncultured Aliarcobacter sp. | reverse complement strand
CTATTTTTAAGTAATTTTGTTAAAAAATAAGATCTATTTTATAATCATAAAAAATATTACTATGTTTTAGTGTAATTTTGTATAAAAGAGGACTTATATTGATAACTATCAAGGAATTATTTATAATTAAGGGTTATTATTTTAATTATAATTTAAGGAGAAGAAAATGGGTATTCCACAAAATGCAAAACAAATTGAAGTGAATGGTGCAACAGTACCATTTTTTGAAGATGAAGAAGCTTATTATTTTGATTCAAGCTTAACAGGTCCGCCTGAACCAATGGTAAATGCGATGGTTGGGCTTCAATTACTTGATGATAAGCATAAATTAGTAATGATAAATCACAAGCCTCCAATGGGATTATTTCCTAAAATACAAGATTCATTTAACTATGAAATAGTTGAATTACCTAATGATAAAGTAAAAGTAATTTTTATAAAAAAAACTAATACAAGTGTAAATCTAAATAGTGCAGATAGTTCTTGTAGTGGTTCTGGATGTACACACTAAAAAATGAATATATCACAACAATTTGCCCCACCATTTAAACTTGTAGGAAGTTTCTTTATTAGTGCTATGATTATGTTTTTTATAAGCATATTATTACTTTTTAATTTTGATATAAATTTAATTCATACGCAAAATAGTTTAGTTTTATCTTGGGTGCATTTGTATTTATTAGGTTTTGTTATGATGAGTATTTTTGCTTCCATGGCACAGCTTTTACCAGTAGTTTTAGAAGTTGAACATTTTTCAATTGATTTATATTATGTTGTAAATCCTTTACTTTTTATGGGAACAACACTAATATTTATTGGTTTTTATAAATATCCTATGGTTTTATCTTATGGTGGAGTTATTGTTTTTATTTCATTCTTTATTTTTCTATTTGAAAGTTTTTTAACTATTAAAAAAGTAAAAAAACTAAATTTTTTATCAAGTACGGTTTTAGTTGCAAATATATTTTTATTTTCAGGATTAGTTGTTGCTATTATTTTATTTTGTTTATTCAGGAGTATTATTTCTTAATATAAAAGCTTTGATGTTATCTCATATATATTTAGTTTTTGTGGGATATTTAGGAATTACGATTATTTCAATGAGTTATATTTTGATTCCTATGTTTTGGCTTTCTCATTCATTTAATAACATATATTTAAAAATAGCATTTTATAAGATTAGTTTTGGTGTGGTTTTAGTTGTTTTTAGTCAAATATTTGACCTTTATATATTTGAATATTTAGGATATTTTGAAGTATTACTTGGATTTATTTTTTTTATTTATCAATTATATCTGATATTTAAAACTAAAGTTAGAAAACAAAAAGATATATATTATAGATATATTGTATTTTCAGTTATAAATTTTATTATTGCTTTAGTTTTAGTTTGTTTTTATTTCGTATTATCAAATGATTATTTATTATTTATTTCTGGATTTATATTTTTATTAGGTTTTTTAACACCAATTATCACAGCTCATTTATATAAAATTATTCCTTTTTTAGTTTGGTTTCATAGATTCTCAAGCTTAGTTGGAAAACAAAAAGTTCCTATGTTAGCTGATATGGTACCTGTAAAAAGTTCAGATTTTGGTTTTGCTTTTTATTTACTTGGATTTATTCTAAGTTTAATAGCTTTTATTTTTAGTAGTGATATTTTATTTAAATCGGCAGTTAGTTTTTTATTTGTAGGGACATCTTTTATCGTAAAAGATGTTTTTTATATCATAAATTTTAAAGGATAATTTTATGTACACAAAAGAAGAGATTTTTAAAGCAGTTTCAACAGTAAATGACCCAGAAGTTGGCTTTAATCTAGTAGAAATGGGTCTAATTTATGATGCTGTTTGTGATGAAAAAATGAATGTAGTTGTTACAATGACGTTAAGTACAAAAGCTTGTCCTTTGCATCAAATGATTTTACAATGGGTAGAAGAAGCGGTTTTAAGAGAACTTGAAAAAGTTGAACATGTTGAGATTGATTTAGTTTGGGAACCAGCTTGGAATATTTCAATGGCGACAGATGAAGTAAAACAAAAACTTTCTTAAGTAAATATAGTTAGATTAATTTTAATCTAACTATAAATAACTCTTCTTGTGCTTTCATTTGCATCTTTTTTAAGTTGATCATAAAGTAGTTGATATTTTATCTTTTCATCAAAAGAAATAGGTGTTCTAATTGATTTATATTCGATTAAAACTCCATCTTTGTAAACTCTAGAAACTTCAGCATAAACCCAATAAAAACCTTCATCTTTCCTTTTGTTTTTTACAACTCCACTCCATGAACCCTTTATACCTAATTCTTTCCAAAGCTCTTTGAAAATAGATTTTGGCATATCAGGATGTCTTACAATATTGTGAGGTTTTCCTATTAATTCATCAACAGTATAACCTGAAATAAAAGCAAATGTTTCATTTGCGTAAGTAATATTACCTTTTAGATCAGTCCTTGAAACTATTAATTCTTCTTTTGGAACAACAGTCTCACATAAAAAATTTCCTGATAAAAATTCCATATTATCTTCCTGTTTTATCAAATGTTCTAGCAAATCCCTCTAAATCTTTTTTCTTTAAGTCACCATTATAAACAATATCAGAAGCACTAATTGTTGGGTCATTTAAAACTTTTGGTACAGCATCTGCATTTTCTAAAACTTCCATGTGAGAACTTAACTCATCTTCACTATATGCCATTTGCATATCAGCACTCATTACATGTGGAATAGCTTCAATTACTTTTATTTTTTTTAATTCTTCTTGAACACCTTTTCCTTCAATTGTAATAATGATTCTTCCTAACTCATCATGCATATGATAATCACACACATCACAGTTTTTTAAAGATTCAACTACTTCAGTTAAATGTTCTGGTAATGTTTTTACAACGATACTTGAAATATTCATTTTATAATCCTTTTAATTTAATCAATTTTATAATAATTTATCTTTTTATCATCACTTGTAACAAAAATTTCATTTTCATTTATAAATAAAATATTTGTTAAAGTGCTTTTATTTTGTGTTAATTTATATAAATTTTCTTTTGTATTTATATTAAAAACAGTTACATTATTTTCTTCATCACTTGCAAATGCTGCTAATTTTGCACTTGGACTTAAAGCAGCACTATATATTAAAAAAGAGGCTTCTTTAAAATATGCGTTTTTCTTGTCTAAAGTATAAATTGCACATCTTCTATCTTGCCCAGCTGTGATAATAACGTCATTTTTTATGTCAACTTGAAAAACGTTATCAAGATTTAAAGTATCAAACTTTTTTACTTGACTTAAATCTTTAGTATTTATTATAGTTAAGATACCACTTTCATCAGCAACTACGAGTTTTGTTTTATTTTCATTTAGTTTAAAATTTGAAAATTTTGATTGAGATATTTGAGTCTCAGTTATAATCTTCTTGTTTTTTATATCATAAAGATAAAGTTGATTTGAAAGTAAGGCATATATAATATGATTTTCATCTATAAACTTAGCATAAGCAATAAATAATCTATCTTTATCTTCTATAATTTTATGTAATTTTCCATCTTTGTAAATATCAATATTTCTTCCACCACTTTCACCTTGAGATAAAATTAATAAATTATTATCAAAAATATCAATACTATAAACTCGAGCATCTATACTTTCATTCATGAAATCTTTGATTTTAGGAATTATAATTGAGTCAATTTTTTCTTTTGTTTTTAAATCAAAAATATCCACACTTGACGCAGTAGTTGCTACATACAAATGTTCATTTTTTAAAACTAAATCACTTACTCCACCACTTGTTGTTAAAGAATAATTTGGAATTAAATCTTTTGCTCCTAGGTTAGATAAAAACAAACAAAATCCTAAACATATAAATATAATTTTTCTCATTTATTCTCCTTTATCTCACAATTTTTATGGCATTAGTAGGACATGTTTTTATACAAAATCCACATGAAGTACAAGAGTCATTTATACTTGGTCTAAACATACCTAAAAAATCAATAGCATTATCTAAACATGGGTCTTTACATGAAAAACACATTGTTTTATTCCATGATAAACAAGATAATACATCTATTTCTATTTTTACATCTATTCTTTTTTTGTCTTCAACACTTAAAATTTCATTGGGGCAAACTTCTGCACATTTATCACAATAAGTACATCCACTTGATGTAAAATCAAGTTTTGGAGTACAGTCTTCTTGAATAAATATAATATTCTCTTCACAAACGGTAGCACATAAACCTTCACAATCTTTACAGTTTGTAAAGAAAATATCTTCATCTTTAAAGTAAGGAGGTCTTATTATTTTCTCTTGTTTTTCATCTTTTTTAAATGATGAAACAAGAGAACTAAAGAGTTCTCTTCTTTTCATTATTTTTTATTTTTTAAAGTATCTAAATCATCAGTCATAACTTCATTCCAAGTTGAATGACTTTTTCCATCTTTTCTTGTAAAGTTAGATTTGAAAGTATTTTCAACAGCTAAAGCTCCAGTACTTTGAGGAGCATGACAAGCATTACAATTAAATCTTGCATTAGACATTGTATCTATTGGTTTTATTGAAACTTCATTTTTCATGTTATCAACACCTTTTACAAAACTACCATCACTTTGAAGTGTATCTTTTGGTCTAAAATTAATATAGTGTGATTTTGGAATTGCAGTTGCACCCATTGATTCAGCAACAGCTGCATCATGACAACCAACACAAGCATTATTATCAGGTGTAATAGTTAATAATCCCTCAACATCATGTGGAATCATAGGAGGAGCATTTTGGTAAGCTCTCTCTATTTTATATCCACTCATTGGTTGTGAAGTACCATATTTTGTTTCATCAGGAGTAGCCTTGTCTTCTGAATATATGTCAACTTTTCTTAAACCTAACGAATCTTCCGTCACTGTTTTTGGTGCACTTGCAGCAAATAATATTGTTGTTGCTACTGTTATTGCTAAAGCTAATTTACCTAACTTCATTTTTGTTTTCCTTTTTTAAATTTTTTATTGAAAAATTAAGAGCATCATCATCACAAACTTCTACACATCT
>CAZDFZ010000114.1:0-5055 GCA_964504855.1 uncultured Aliarcobacter sp. | reverse complement strand
GAGTCTGTCTTAATTCCACCACCTACTACATCTAGTTTAGATGAAGGGGAGGTTGTACCTATACCAACGTTACCATTTGTTCCTTTAACAACTAAATAATTTGTTTCTAAAGCTAAATCATTATTTGCATTTATTGCAAAAATATCAATATCTTCATTTGTTGCTAAATCAATACCAGATTTTATTTGAGATTTTTCAATAGTTTTTATTCTATCTCTTAAAGTCATTGCTTCTTCAAATCTAAAATCATTTGAATATTGAATCATTTTTTCATTTAGTTTTGAAATGAGTTTTGTTTTATTATATATGTACTCTAAAGCATTTTCAACTATTTTTGCATACTCTTCTTTTGAGATTTTATTTTCACATGGAGCAAAACATTTTTTTATTTGATGGAATAAACAAGCAGTTTTACTTTTTATACAAGATTTTTTCTGTACAAGCGGAACTATTTCATAAATACTATCAAGCATATCTTTTGCACCACTTGAATATGGTCCAAAGTATTTGATATTTTTACCTTTTTGGATTTTTCTTGTTATTTCAAGTCTTGGAAAATCCTCACCATAATCAATTACGATATAAGGGTAAGTTTTATCATCACGAAGTAAAATATTGTATTTTGGTTTTAACTGTTTTATTAGAGAGTTTTCCAAAATTAAAGCATCATGCTCATTTGGAACAACTATCCATTCAAGACTTTCAACTTCACTAATCATTTTATAAATTCTAGGACCTAATTTATCACCAGGTAGAAGTTTTGGAGTAAATTTGAAATATGATTTAACTCTATTTTTTAGAACTTTTGCTTTTCCAATATAAAGAAGATGACCATTTTTATCAAAATACTGATAAACACCAGCATCAAGAGGAAGTTGTTTGAGTTTGTCTTGTAGATTCATGGTGAAATAATACCCGAAAGAGTTTAAAATATTTTAAAATCTATACGGGTAGAATTATAAATAGAAAAAACAATTTATTTATAAAAAACTTTACTTTAGAAGTTTTACAATTTGTTCTTCTATTGATTCAGGAGTTGTTGTACTTGCGAATCTATCTACAATATTTCCTTCTTTATCAACTAAAAATTTTGTAAAGTTCCATTTGATATTTTCAGTTCCTAAAATTCCTTTTTGATTTGATTTTAAAAACTTATAAAGTGGAGCTTCGTTTTGTCCATTTACATCAATTTTTGCAAACATATCAAATTTTACATCATAAGTTAGGCTACAAAATTCTTTTATCTTTTCATTTGATTCAGGCTCTTGATTTGCAAATTGATTTGATGGGAATCCTAAAATCATAAAATTTTCATTTTTATATTTTTCAAAAAGTTTTTCTAAACCTTCATATTGACTTGTAAATCCACATTTGCTTGCAACATTTACAATTAAAAGAACTTTGCCTTTATATTTCGACATTGAAACTTCTTCACCATCTATTGTTTTTACATTAAAATCGTAGATACTCATCTGTTTTTCCTTCGCTAATATGAAATTAAAAGTTAATAATAGAGCTAATATTATTTTGTAAAGCATAATTATCCCTTTTGTGTATTTAATTAAGATTTATTTTATCTTCTTTTATTGTTTGTTTGTACTTAAAATTAATCTTTTTATTCTATTTTATTGAAATATTTCATTTTGCAATATTTTTGTAATTTATTTTCAAAATGATGTAAAATCTTTTTATGTTTATCCATCTTGATTTAGATTGTTTTTTTGTATCTGCCCATAGAACTCTTGATGAGAGTTTGTTTCATATTCCAGTTGCGGTTGGAGGACGAAGTAATCTTAATATTTTTTCTTCAAAAAAAGAGATTAGAAAAATTTCATCAAACAGTGGTGCTTTTGTGAGTACTATTCTTACAAATGAAGGAATGAAAAGTTTTAAGGAGTATTTTGTAGATGAAAATGGAAAAATTAGAGGAATAATAACTACTTCTTCATATGAAGCAAGAGCTTTTGGGGTTAAAACTGCTATGAGTGTAAATGAAGCTTTGGGGTTATGTCCTCATTTAAAAATGCTTCCACCAAATTATCCTTTATATCATGATTTATCAAATAAATTAAAAGAGCTTTTGATAAAAGAAATTCCTCTTGTAGAACAATATTCAATAGATGAATTTTTTGGTGATGTAAGTGGTTATATAGATGAACATGAGATTATAGATTTTGCATATAATCTAAAAAAGAAAATATTTGATGAATTAAAACTTCCTATTTCAATAGGAATTGCAAATACAAAATATCTTTCAAAATTAATAACAGAATATGCAAAGCCAGATGGTATTAAATATGTAAGTAGTGATAATATAGGAAATTTTATAAAAGATATTCCAATAAAAGAGTTTCCTGGAATTGGAAAAGCTTTTCAAGAAAGGCTTAAAGGTTATGGTATAAAAACTTTAGGTGATATTAAAAAAAATCAAAAGTTGTTTTACTCTTGGAAACAACCAGGAATAGATTTATACAATAGAGTTTGTGGAATAAGAGATAATAAATTAACTTTTGAGCGAGAAAAAAAATCAATAGGAATAGGGCGAACTTTTGATGCTGTTTTTGACAGAGTAGAGTTAAAGCGAAGGGTTATGATTCTTAGTAGATATTTATGTTTTTTAGTTAAAAAAGCTAATGTAAATCCATTAACTTATGCTATAAAGATAAGATATGAATATAGAATAAAATCAAAAAATTATGTAAATGTAAATAGAATTTTCAATGAAATAGATTTTAAATCTCAAATGCTAGAACTTTTTGATTGCACAGATAATCATCCAACACATGGGGTAATACAATTAAATATCACTGTTTTAAATTTTGCAAAAGTAAATGAATATACTTATAATCTTTTTGAATATGAAGCAGATATAAAAAAGAGGGCTTTAACAAATCAACTCCAAAAGTTAAGAAATAAGTATGGAATTGATATTGTTAAAAATGCTTTTGAGATAAAGCAATAAAATCTATTTTAGTTAATTAACCAATTTTTGTAATATAGCTTAGTCCCACATAAATACAAGCAGCCATTAAAGATGTTACAGGTAATGTGAAAAGCCATGCTAATAAAATAGTATTAACTGTTTTCTTTTGAACACTTCCTTCTGGTTCTGCAACCATAGTTCCCGCAACTGAACTTGAAACAATATGTGTTGTACTAACAGGTGCATGGGCAAAGTTAGCTAATAAAATCGTTAACATTGCCATTGCTTGAGAAACAGCACCTTGCATATGATTGATAGGTTTAGAACCAATTTTTTCACCAATAGTATGAACAACTCTTTTATAACCAATCATTGTCCCAATACCAATCATTAAAGCAACAGCAATAATAACCCAATAAGGAACATATTCAGTAGATGGAATAATTTGTTTTCTTTGATCTGCTATATAATCAGATTTATCTTTATCTATTGATTTATAAGCTTGTTCAGCTTGTGCAAAAAAGTTATCAGTACATAAAACTGCTGTGTGAATTTTCCATCTATTTTCTGCTGAAAGTTCAGAATATGATTTTAAACCATCAAGTTTTGTAGATACTTCTAATGTTGTATTATAAACTTGATTTACATTACACTCAGCAATTGTATTTTGTATTTTTAAAGCACTAATAAGTCTTTTTTCTTCAACAAGTTTTGTAAGATTATCATTATTATCAGCATAAAATTTTGCTAAATTAGCAGCAGCATCTCTTGTTTGCATAATTTTATATTGATGAGCTTCCATGTTTAAAGCATAATATGTTGGTAAAATTCCAATTAGAATAATCATAATAAGACCAATACCTTTTTGCCCATCATTTGATCCATGTGCAAAACTAACTCCCGCACCTGTTGCAATAATCCCTGTTCTCATCCAAAAGTTTGGTTTCTTTTTCTTTGTACCATCTTCACTAGTTGTAGGAGTTCTAAAATATTTTGGATTTCTAACAATTATTCTAGAAAGTTTCATAATTAAAAAAGCAAAACCAAATCCAACAATAGGTGAAACGGCAAGTGCAGTTAAAATTTTGTAAACAACTTCCCAATTTAAACTTTGAGAAAAAGTAAATCCATGCATCATACCAAAAGCAACACTTACACCTACAATTGAACCAATTAAAGAGTGTGAACTAGAAACAGGTAAACCAAAATACCATGTTCCGAAATTCCAAACTAGAGCAGAAATTAAAAGTGAAAAAATCATCACTAATGTAGCGTTTTGATCAGAAGATACCATAATATCTAAAGGCAATAAATGTACTATTACATAAGCAACACCAATACCACCTACAATAACACCAATAAAATTCATAATTCCAGCCATAATAACAGAATAATTAGCCTTCATAGAATTTGTGTATATAATCATAGCAACAGCGTTTGCTGTATCATGAAAACCGTTAATCATTTCATAAAATAATGCCAAACCTAATGATAAAAGCAATAAGCTTATTGCAAAATTATCAATGTTATTTAATGCATCCCATAAAACTGACATTCAACATCCTTGAATCACAAAATATAACATACATTATATCCTAGTTTAACTTTGAAGTTTTGATTAATGAATTTTTTAGGGTTTTTTTGAGTAAAAAATAGACATAAATAAAAAAAGGCTAGTTATAAAAACTAGCCTTTTTTTAATAGTGAAAAATGATTATTAATCAACAGTTAAAGTTTTATAAAACTCTCTATATTTAGTATCTTTTTCATCCCTTGCTTTCATAGCAGCTCTTGGATGTTCATTTAATTGACCAGTTAACATATAAGGAATACTATATCCCCAGTCAAGTTCTTTTTCAAGTGGTACGATAAACTCTTCAATAAATTTTAATACAGGTAATAATTTATATTTTGGATTTTTTAAGAAGCCAATTAAAAGTTCAAGTGGACAGTTTCCAGCACCTCTTCCTAATCCTGAGATTGTAACGTCTAAGAAACTTGTTCCATAAATCATAGCTTCTAAAGTATTTGCATAAGCTAGTTGAAGGTTATTATGAGCATGAATACCTATTTTTTTACCAACTTTTTGTGCTACTTTTAGATATTTGTCTGTTAATTTTTTGATTTGTTCA
>CAZDFZ010000113.1:0-5133 GCA_964504855.1 uncultured Aliarcobacter sp. | reverse complement strand
TAATCATACTGTGGAAGCGGTATTACTTTTAATGAAAGAAAAGAAAAAAGATGAAGATGGGAATATTGTAAGAAGTGAAAAATATACTGTTTGTATCTCATCTCAAGTTGGTTGTAAGGTTGGTTGTAGCTTTTGTTTAACCGCAAAAGGAGGATTTGTAAGAAATCTTACAGTTGGAGAATATATAGCTCAAATAGTAAACATCAAAAGAGACAATGACATAGCAGAAAATAAAGCCCTTAATATTGTTTATATGGGTATGGGTGAACCACTTGATAACTTTGATAACTTTACAAAAGCAGTTGAAATTTTTTCTGAACTTGATGGATTGGCAATTAGCAGAAGAAGACAAACTGTTTCAACTTCTGGAATTGCAAGTAAAATAAAAAAACTTGGAGAAAAAGATTTAGGAATACAACTTGCTATTTCGTTACATGCTGTTGATGATGAGTTAAGAAGTGAATTGATTCCTATGAATAAAGCCTATAATATTGCTTCAATCATAGAAGCAGTTAAAGCATTTCCTGTTGATACAAGAAAAAAAGTTATGTTTGAATATCTAGTAATAAAAGATAAAAATGATAGTATTGATGCAGCAAGAAAGCTTGTGAAACTACTAAATGGTATTCAAGCAAAAGTGAATCTAATATATTTTAATCCATATCCTGGAACTACATATCAGCGACCTGTTGAAGAAGATATGTTAAGATTCAAAGATTTTTTAAACCAAAAAAGTGTTATTTGTACAATCAGAGAATCAAAAGGGCTTGATATATCTGCAGCTTGTGGGCAATTAAAAGAGAAGGAAGCAAATGGGAATTCTTGAAATATCGCTACTTGTATTTATTGCAACAGTTGCAATTGTTACGGGTGTAGGATTTTATATACAAAATAAAAAAGAGGAGAAATAATTTAATGGCAGTTACAAGATTTGCACCAAGTCCAACGGGATATTTACATATTGGTGGATTAAGAACTTCACTATATAGTTATTTATGGGCTAGAAAAACAGGTGGAGAGTTTAGACTAAGAATTGAAGATACAGACACAGCAAGAAACAATGAAGAAGCGATGAAAGCTATTATAAATGCTTTTGATTGGGTTGGATTAAATTATGATGGTGAAGTATTATATCAGTCACAAAGAACAGATGTTTATAAAATTTATATTGACAAACTATTAGAAAATGGAAATGCCTATAAATGTTATATGAGTAGAGATGAGCTAGATACCTTAAGAGCTGCTCAAGAAGCTGCTAAAGAAAATCCAAGATATGATGGTACATGGAGACCTGAAGAGGGAAAAGTTTTACCACAAATTCCTGAAGGTGTTGAACCAGTAATTAGAATAAAAGCTCCAATAGATGGAACTATCGAGTTTGAAGATGGTGTAAAAGGTTCTATGAAATTTGATGCAAACCAAGTGGATGATTTTGTAATTGCTAGATCAAATGGAATGCCTACATATAACTTTGTTGTTGCAATTGATGATGCATTAATGGGAATGACAGATGTAATTAGAGGTGATGACCACCTTTCAAATACACCAAAACAAATAGTTGTTTACAATGCTTTAGGTTTTAAAGTTCCAAAATTCTACCACGTGCCAATGATAAATAATCCAGAAGGTAAAAAACTATCTAAAAGAGATGGTGCAATGGATGTTATGGATTATAAAAATCAAGGATATTTACCAGAAGCACTATTAAACTTTCTTGTAAGACTTGGTTGGTCAAATGGTGACCAAGAGATATTCTCTATGGAAGAGATGTTAGAACTTTTTGATCCATCAAATATAAATAGATCAGCATCAGCATATAATGCAGAGAAACTTTTATGGTTAAATTCTGAATATATTAAAGCTGTTTCAAATGATAGATTAGTTGAAGAGTTAAAATTCTTTGATTTAGATTTATCACACCATCCAAAAAGAACTGAACTTTTAGATTTAGGTAAGCAAAGAGCTCAAACAATCGTAGATTTAAAGAAATCTATTACAGATATTATTGATGTACCAACTTCATATGAAGAAGCAGGTGTTAAGAAATTTATCAAAGAAGATACAAAAGATTTTTTAGAGAAATATCTTGAATTATTAGAAAAAAACAAAGATGATTTATATAATGCTGAAAATATCGAAGCAATTACAAAACCATTTATTGCAGAATTTGGGCTTAAATTCCCTCAATTATTTCAGCCAATTAGAATTGCATTAACAGGTGGAACGCAAGCGCCATCGGTGTATGATATCATTGCAATACTTGGTTTTAACGAGGTTTCTTCACGATTAAAAGAGGCTTTAAAAAGAAATTTTCAAAATACTTGATTATTTGAAAATAATCAGGCATAATAATCGTACATTTACAAAGGACAGAATAGATGAATATTTACGTAGGGAATTTATCATACAGAATGAATGATAAAGAGTTAGAAGAAGTTTTCTCAAAGTTTGGTGCAGTTAAAAGTGCAAAAGTTATCATGGACAGAGAAACTGGAAAATCTAAAGGATTTGGTTTTATTGAAATGGAAGATTCAGCTGCTGGTTCAAAAGCAATTGAAGCTTTAAATGGAAATGATTGCGAAGGTAGAACTTTAAGAGTTAACGAAGCAAAACCAAGAGAAGAAAGACCAAGAAGACAATTCTAATCTAACAAAGTAGTGTTTTTTAACACTACTTCCTTTTTTAATCACAAAACTATCCCAAAAGAGTCTTTTTTATGAAAATATTATTATTAGAAGACGATTTAATACTCAACGAAATCATTGAAGAACATTTACTTTCACAAAATCATAAGATTACTACTGTTTTTAATGGAATTGAAGCCCAAGATTTATTATATAGTCAGAAATTTGATTTATTATTATTGGATGTAAATGTTCCTTTTTTAAATGGTTTTGAATTATTGAAAGAGCTAAGAAAAAATGAAATACTTACCCCTTGCATATATTTAACTTCACTAAATCAAGTTAATGATATTGAAAAAGGTTTTAAAGCTGGTTGTGATGACTATATACGAAAACCTTTTGAATTAAAAGAGCTTGACATTAGAATCAACAACATAAAAAGGCTTTTTAATCTTGATAATGAAGAGTTGATAAAGATTTCAGAAAATATATTCTTAGATAAAAAAAATCTATTAATCAAAAAAGAGAATGAACAAATTCATTTAGCTAAAAAAGAGTGTGAAGTTTTAGAATATTTAATAAATAATAGCTCAAAAACTGTAAGTATTGAAGAGCTTAGTTTAAATGTTTGGGCATATGAAGAAGCACCTATATCTTCTACTATTAGAACCTATATAAAGAATCTTAGAAAAGTTTTAGGTGAAGAATATATTATCAATTTAAGAGGAGTTGGTTATAGATTTAACAAGAAGTGAAAAAACAACATTTTTTAGATTTTTATTTTTATATTTAGCTTCTTCATTTATTTTGATGGTGCTAATTGGGATACTTTATTATCAAAATGAAAAAACTATGTATGTTGATTTAGTAAAATCAAACATACAAAATATAGCTTCAAAAGCTTCAAATGAAATAATAGTTTCACATATGATGGGAAGCAATTTTAATAAAGAAAAATATTTAAGTTCAAACGAATATAAAATCTCTTTTTATGATAAAAACAAAAATCTAGTTTTTGGAAATTTCCTTGAAAGTGTTGATTTTGGACAAAAATTTATAATAGAAAAAAATTCAATAATTTTAGTTGATAGTTCAACTGTTGGGCATTTAGGAATAGATTATATTGTTTTAAAAGATAGAAGTTTAGAAAATAAAATAGATGATTTAGAGATATTAATTGTATTAATTTTTTTGATCATATACTTTTTTATTGCAATAATTGGATTTTATTTAGCAAAACTATTTTTAAAACCAATAAAAGATGAGAGAATTAAATTAAATAATTTCATCAAAGATACAACCCATGAGCTGAATACTCCAATAAGTGCTATTTTGATGTCGGCTGAGAATAAAAATCTAAGTGAAAAACAAATAGAAAGAATAAAAATCAGTGCTAAAAGAGTATCAGAAATTTATAGTGATTTAACATATCTATTTTTAGAAAACAAAGAGACTATTAAAAATATCCAAGAGATCAATTTAAAAGAGATAATAGATGAGCAAATGGAATATTTAGAGCTTATAGCATCAAAAAAGAAGATAATTATAAATAAAAATATAGAAGATTTTTTTTATAAAATTGATAAAGATGATTTTATTAGAATCTTTAATAATTTAATTTCAAATGCTATAAAATATAACAATATCGGTGGAAGAATTGATATTTCATTGAAAGATAATCAGCTAAAAATATCAGATAATGGTATTGGAATATCAAATGAAAAAATAAAAGATATTTACAAAAGATATTATAGAGCTACAAATGAACAAGGTGGTTTTGGTATAGGTTTAAATATTGTAAATCATCTTTGTAGTATTTATAAAATAAAGATTTTGGTTGAATCACAAATAGATGAAGGTACTACTTTTACTTTAATTTTTTAATTCTGCACATTAACTACTCACAAAATAAATAAAATACTTCTAATTTAATACCTTAGGAGTATATCAATGAAAAATATAATAAAAATTGTTTTAGGATTTTTCCTTACATTTGGATTCTTGCATGCTGAACTTTTAGAGCAAAATAGTCAAAAAGATGGGTTTGATATAAAATTAACCTCAGCAAAAGCTTTGGTTGTTGGGAAGAATGATTTTGTAGTTGAATTATCAAAAGATTCAAAAGTTGTAGATAATGCAAAAGTAAAAATAAAATTCTTTATGCCTGAAATGCCAGGAATGCCATATATGGAAGCAGAAGAAAATGCTGTTTTAGTTGATGGGAAATATAAAGTTTCTGTTAATGTATCTATGGGTGGAACTTGGCAGTATCAATTGAAATTCAAAACTAGTGATGAGGTTGTTCACACGGTTAAAGGTAGTGTGAACTTTTAATGATAAAGCTATTACTATGTTCATCTCTTGCTATGTCACTTTTATCAGCAATAACAATTGATGAGCTGGTAAAAAGTAGTTTTGAAAAAAATCATGATTTAAGAAGTCTTGATACTTCTGTAAAAGTTGCTCAAGAGCAAATAAATGTTTCAAGAAATTGGGAAAATCCAATGTT
>CAZDFZ010000112.1:0-5170 GCA_964504855.1 uncultured Aliarcobacter sp. | reverse complement strand
GCATGGGAAAATGTGATTTTTGCCATTTTTAAAAATGGAGGATATAACTCTTTTCTAAATTCTAATTCACCTTCTAAAAATTCTTTATAATTTGACTCATTTAAGTAGTGATTGAAAAACTCTTCATTTTTTGTTTGAATTATTACTTCACCCTCACCTTTTCGCCCACTTCTTCCTGAAATCTGAATTAGTAAAGATAGAGCTTTTTCTCTTGCTTTATATGAATTCATATTTAAAACTGAGTCTATTCCCAAAACAACAGCTAGTTTTACATTATGATAATCATGTCCTTTTGAAAGCATTTGAGTTCCAACTAAAATATCAATTTCCCCTTTATTGAACTCATTTAATATGGTTTTTAATTGGCTATTTGTTTTTATTTGGTCTCTATCAAATCTTTTTATGATTTTATTTGGAAATAACTCTTTTAATTCCTCTTCAATTTGTGCAGTTCCTACTCTTAGATTATGAATTATTCCACTATTGCAAGATGGACAAAAATCAGGAATTTGTTGAGCATAACCACAGTAATGACATTTTAAAGCTAAATCATTTTTATGCAAACTCATAGAAACAGAACAATATGGACACTCAACAGATTTTCCACAAGTTGTACAAATTTGGTATTTAAAATTTGCACGTGTTGGTAAAAATACAATTACTTGATTTCCACTATTTATTGTATTTGAAATTTTTTCTATGATTTTACTTGATAAATTTGCATCACTATCATCAAAGCTATAAGATTTATTTGTAATGTGATAAGTTGATTCCAATCTAAAAAATGGAACTTTATAAAATGACCCTGCACTTACAGTCGCACTTCCTAAAACAAGTTGTATATCAAATTTTTTAGCCATATAAATAGCTAAATCTTTTGTATGAAATCGTGGTTTTGCATCACTTTTGTATGATTCATCATGCTCTTCATCAACAACTATTACACCCAAATCATCATAAGGTAAAAATAGAGCTGACCTAGCACCTGCGATTAGTTTAATAGAACCTTCTTGTAAGCCATTTAGTATTTCATCTTTTTTCTTTTTTGTGATTTTAGAATGCCAAATAGCAACACTTGAACCAAAAACTTTTTCAAGTCTTTTTTCCATTTGAGGAGTTAATGAAATCTCAGGCATTAATAAAATTGCTTGTTTATTTTTGTTTAAATGCTCTTCTATGATTTTTATATAAACTTCTGTTTTTCCAGCGCCTGTATTTGCAAAAAGTAAAGCTTGTTTTTTTTCATCTAAAAATTTCTTTGCTTCTTGCTGTTTATTTGATAAAACTATTTTACTATCAAATTTTTGCTCATTAAGTATTTTAGTAATATTTTTATCAAAACAGTTATAAACACTCAAAGCTTCACCCAATGAACAAACATAATATTGAGATACAAAAGTAGCAATTTGCAACATCTTTTCATCAAAATACTCATTTGTAATTTCTATAATATCACTACATTTAAACGATGGTTTTTCAACCTTTTTTATTACAACAGCTTCATTTAAAACTTTCCTATTCCCAAGAGTTACAGCAACTTTTGTTCCTAGTTTTATATTTTCTTCACTTTGATAAGTAAGAGTATTTAAAGGAGATTTTAAAAGAGCCAATTCATAATAATACATTATTCAATTTCCTTACACAATTCAGCTTCACTTTTACACAAAAATTTGCCATCTTCAAATGAAAATAAAACACTTTTATCATTTTGTATATAAAAAATATACGAGTTATTTGAAAGTTTTGCCCATTTTGCAGACTCTTTTTTTGAATTATCAGTTGAAATAATCATAAAATCTATAACTTTATCAAAAAGTTTTTCTCCACTACTATTTTGTGTAGCATCATCAAGTGAAATTATTTCTTGAATATTTGAAAGTAAAATATTTTTTCTTTTTTGATTTATTATGCCATTTTGAATTAAAGCTAATTGGGATTTTAAAGTTAGAATATTTGCTTTGTAACTCATATTTGTAAACTTTGGAATAGCAAAAGAGCCAATAATAGCTATTAAAACTATAACTATTATCATTTCTAAAAGTGAAAAACTTTTGATTTTTAAAACCTTGAAAGTTTTTCTGTAATATTTTGAACATCTTGTTTTAAAAGATGATAATCTTGAGACAAATGAAGATAAGCCAATAATAGATCTTTTGTATCATTGTTTTTATCTAAATTTATATATTTTGTAATTTCTTTAAACATATTTTCATCAACACTTATAGTATAAGCCATATTATTAATATGAAAAGTTACTTCTCTAGTATTATTTTCCACTATTTCGTGCCTTTGCTAATGTTATAGTACTATCAATTCGAAGAAACATATCTTGATTATTTCTTATAAGTTCATCATTGTCATTTTTTAAAGAATCAATTTCTTGCTGTAATGCAATATTCTCTAATCTTAACTTATCATAATCGTGAATTAATTTATCAATTTTTGTATTTAATGTTTCTATTATTTCCATAACTATATTTTATCCAAAAATTCTTATTATTGGAATTTAATTAATCTAATTTTTTTCATTTATAAAAATTTTTGCAACTTCATAAAGCATTGCAACAGATTTTCCCCATTGAGAATAGTCATTTACATCTTCAATATCTATTTTAAAATTCTGTGAAATTTCTTTAATTAATTTTTTTTCATTCAAATTAAATACATGATCAATATGAATCAAAATCATTAACTCTAAAATTACTATTCTTTTACTTTTTTCAGATTTAAAATCTTTTAAGATATTATCCAAACTAAAATTATCAAAATCAAAAGAAGTTAAATTTTCTATTCCCATCTCAGCACAATATTCAAGAATAATCTCTTCTTCTTTTTCTCCATATTTATTATCTATTCTTGCTAAATAGTGAGCAAGTTGTAAAAAAGAGAATTTTTCTTTTGATTGCAATTTCATTAATAACATTTTGTTTCCTATTATTTTATACTATTATTCTAATAAAATTTAGTTAATCATTCATAAACCATATATTAAATTGCACGATTTTTACCAGCTTTTTTTGCTTCATATAATGAGTTATCAGCTCTTAAAATAATATCATCTATATTTAAATCATTTGCTTCATAACCTGCTATTCCAATACTTATTGAAAAATTGATTTTTGATCTCATATTATGTTCATTGATATTATTAATAATTTTATTTGCTAAAATTTTTGCATTATTCATAGTAGTATTTGGTAATAATATTATAAACTCATCACCACCAAATCTAACAATAAAATCATTTTCTCTTATTGTATCTCTTGAAATTTTCACAAATTCTATTAAAACTTCATCTCCACCTTCATGCCCATAAGTATCATTAATTCTTTTGAAATCATCTAAATCAACAACTAATAAACTAAAGTCATTTTTCTCTCTTTTTACAATTTTTAAATAATCTGTAGAAAATTCGTTCAAATATCTTCTATTATAAGCACCTGTTAAAGGATCTGTATTTGCTAATTTTTCTTGATATGCTCTTTTTGTCTCTTCAATAACTAAATTATTTGTTCTTTTATCTAATTCAATAATCAAATTATTAAAATTACTACTTAATTTATCAATTTCAAATATTCCACACTGTTTTATTGCTTTTGTCTCTTTTGTTTTTCCCATATTTCGTGTAAGTTTGATAATTTCAACCAAAGGATTATTTATTTGTTCAACAAATTTTCTTGCTTTATAATTTAAAAAGAAGAAAAATATTGCATAAAATAAAAAGATAATCAAAATAATCACATAACCTAAATTGTTGTAATATTTTTTCAAATCTCTAACATCTTTTAATACATCATCCTCTTTTATCAAAGAGACTATTGTCCAAGAAGTTTTTTCCATCTTTTTTGTAAATAAAAAATAATTTTGATTGTTAATTTTTATAGTATGTGAATATTTTTTATTTTCAATTATATTTTTAAAATTATTTGCTACTTCTTTGTCTTTATAGTCTAGAATATTGTATTTTTCAGATTTATTTATAGTTTCATTTATTTTTTCATTGCTTTCATAAACATAATCTTCAAGCTCTTTTATATCTAATATTTTTTCTATCTCTTTTGACATTGCAACTATTTTTCCATTACCATTTATAACAAATGATTTTCCATTAAATGGCAACTCAATATTTAAAAAACTATCTATAAATTTTTTAAGAGTTATATCAATTCCTGTCACTCCTTCAAGTTTATTTTGATTATAAATAGGTGCAATTACACTTAACATCCAACCTTTTTGTGCTGGATCAAGATAAATATCAGTTATTACTACATTTTTATTTGGATTATGTTTTTCATCAGCTTCATAATAAAAATTATAAACACTCATATTTATATCAGATGGAAAAGTATTATATGAATTTTCTAAAAAAGGATAATATCTACAATAATTTTTATGTGAGTTATAATAAACAGCAACAATATTTTCATCATGTTTAACCAAAGTTTTAAAAGTAGAATCAAAAAATTCACTATTTATTAACTCTTTTTTTAAATCTTCATCAATTTTTGTCTCTTTAGAAACTACTACTGATGAACCACCATTATCACTTATTTTATAATACATTCCATTTTCGGCATATTGAAATAATGGTTTTTCTAATTTATTGTTTATATGAGTCAACTATTTTAAATTAATAGTTAAACTTAAATCAAAAAATTAATATAAGAGTTTCAGTTGGAAACTTTTATATTGCTAAATTTGTGTGATTTGATTCAAATTTAGTATTGTTCTTTAACATTTTAAAAATAATACGAATGAGTTTATTGGCAACAGCAATAACTGATTGTTTAAAAGTTTTGCCTTCATTTCGTTTTTTATCATAATAGGATTTGAGTGTTTCATTCCAAACAGTTGCTGCTCTTGCCATATGCCATATGGTTCTTCTTAAATGAGAGTTGCCTCTTTTTGAAATTGAACCTCTAATATTAACTGAAGATCCACTTTGGTAAATAGCTGGATCAGTGCCTGCAAATGCAATAATTTGCTTAGGTGATTCAAAGTTTTTTATATTTCCTATCTCTGCAAGAAATGATGAAGCACTATCTTTTCCAACACCAGCAATAGATGTTAATATTTCAATATCGTCATTGTGATGTTCGTCAACAAACTCTTCTATTATTTTAATGTACTCATCTAATTGAATTTGTAAGAATTCTAATTGTTTGATTTT
>CAZDFZ010000111.1:0-5190 GCA_964504855.1 uncultured Aliarcobacter sp. | reverse complement strand
TCATAATTTCCAAATTCTAAAGTTTTAAAATCTTCATTTGAACTTGTTTTCAGATAATTTTGTCCAAATTCATTATATGCACAGCCATTTTTAAAAGATAAAAAAACATTTGATGCTTTTGTGTTTTCAGATTCAACGATAACTATTTCTTCATCAATTTTATTCAAAATTATTAAATCGTTATGTTTTGGAATACCACTAATAAATGCAATATCAACTTTATAATCGAGCAATTCTTTTGTAATTTCTCTTGTTGTATTTGTGATTAATTCTAAACTCATATTTGGAAAATCAGTATGAAGTTGTTGTAAAAAAGGAACTATTCTTGTTGTTGCATTTGATTCTGTTGAACCAATTATTAGATGTTCTTGATTATTTATATTTTTCATACTAAAAGTTGCAAGTTCAACTTTTTTTACAATTTCAACTGCATAAGGATAAAGTTTTTCGCCTTCTTTACTTAGAATAACACCTTTAGGAACTCTATGAAATAAAGGAAATCCTAAAGACTTCTCTAGCTGTTTTATTCTTGAAGTTACATTTGATTGGGCAAAATTTAATTTATTTGCTGCTTTTGTAATACTATTTTCTTGAGCTACTTCCACAAAAACTTTTAACAAACTTGAATCCATATCACTTTTCCTTATATAATTAATCATTATTAGATATTTGACTTATCATCATTATTAGTGATATTATACCACTAATTAAAAGGAACAATATATGAAAAATATAAATTTATTAGATAAAAATTCAAATCCAGCTATTTTACTTGCAGGAATTATTGCACTTATTATTGGCGTTGGTGTTGCACGATTTGTTTTTACTTCACTATTACCACCTATGTTAGAAAATCATTTAACAATTAGTTTTGCAGGAGTTTTAGCATCAATTAATTATGTTGGATATTTAGCAGGGTCAATTTTTGCAGTTTTTATAAAAGATATAAATGCAAAAGTTAAATTTTTTAGATTAGGTATGCTTTTATCTTTTATTACAACACTAATGCTTGGAATTACAACATCAGATACTCTTTGGATAATATCAAGAATACTTGCAGGATTTGGTTCTGCAATGGCTTTAGTTGTAGGTTCTGCAATTGTTATGAATAAACTAAATATTCAAAATAAAACAAAAGCTATGGGAATACATTTTTCAGGGATAGGTTTTTCAATTCTTATAAGTGATATGATTGTTAGAATAGTATTTTATTTTAATGGAACATGGCAATTATCTTGGATAATTTTGGCTATCTTTGCTTTTGTGATGTCATTTTACTCTATGTATATTTTATCTTATGATAATGAAGTTAAACAAAATAGCGTAAAACATCATATAGATAAAAAACTATTTTCACCTTTTGTAATAATTTTGATTATGGCATATTTTTGCGAAGGTGTAGGAATGGTTGTTCAAGGAACATTTTTACCTGATATCATAAATTCTTTAGAGGGACTTCATGGTTTTGGAAGTTTTACTTGGACATTAGTAGGAGTTGCGGGAATTCCATCTTGTATTATTTGGATGATGTTAGCTCATAAATATGGAAGTGTAAATATTATAATGGTAGCTATGTTTTTACAAGTTATAGGTATTATAATTTCAGCATTAACAAATAATATTTATTTAAATCTATTTTCTGGGATATTGTATGGTGGAACATTTATTGGATTAGTTGCACTTTTCATGAATCTCGGTGGAAAATTAGCAGGTGATAATCCTGTAATGTTAATGGGTGCATTAACTACGGCTTATGGAATAGGTCAAGTTACAGCACCACTTTATTGTGTTGTTTTAATAGAACATTTCAAAACTTATGAGTATGCACTGTTTGTTACAGCATTTATAGTTTTTGGTGGAATAGTATTATTAATGTTAACAAAATTATTTAAATTAAAAGGAGAATAAAATGCCAGTTATAAATATAAAAATGACACATGAAGATGGTGGAGCAACAAAAGAACAAAAAGAGCAATTAGTAAAGGGTATTACAGAACTTTTTGCAAAAACTTTCAATGGAAGAGGTGCTTCAAGTGCAGTTGTGATCATAGAGGAAGTGAATACTGATAACTATGCAATAGGTGGAAAAACTATAACTCAAATACGAAATGAAAATAAGAAGTAAAAATTATTACTTCTTATTGAATTTCTTTAGAATATAATTATTACAAAATAAAACATATATAAAAATTTAGCGACTAAAAAAAGACTTGAATTAATTTATAATCCTTTGATAAAAATAAGTAAAAAGGGTATTTTAATGAAAAAGATATTTTTATGTTGTTTAATATTTTTTAATTTTATATTATTTGCTGATGATATTAAATCTTATAATCTAAGTCTTGATTGTAGTAAAGCTCAAAATGAAAGTATCGAATATAAGATATGTTCAAACAATGTGTTATTAATGCAAGATAATATTTTATTTAACACATATAAATTACTTTTAAATACTACAAATATTAATAAAAATAAACTAAAAGAAGAACAAGAAGAATGGGTATCTCAAAGGGATCAATGCTTAGATAATAAATGCATAAAACAAATGTATAAAAAACGAATAAAACAATTAAATTATATTTCAGATTTAGTTGTGGATAATGATTTTTCTGCATGATAAAATGAAAATAGATAATGAATATGTAAAATTAATGCCAGGAATGACTTGTTCTGTTGACGTTAAGATTGGTGAAAGAAGATTAATTGAGTATATAATCTCACCAATGATTAGATACAAAGATGAAGCATTAAGAGAAAAATAAACTATTAAAGACTAGATTACTAGTCTTTAAATAAAGTAGAACCAACCCTAATCATATTTGAGCCACATGCAATAGCAAGTTCGAAATCTTGACTCATTCCCATTGAACAATATTTTGCTCCTAAAGGAACTAATTCATCAAATATTTTTTTTGTAGTTTTAAATGACTCTTTGATAATTTTTTCATCTTCTACATGTGCACCAATACTCATAACACCTTTTAGAATTATATTTGGACAAGTTTTAAGAATTTGTTTATAAATTTCAATAGCATCTTCGGGTAAAACACCTGATTTTGTCTCTTCATAAGCAGAGTTTATTTGAAGAAGAGCAGATAATTTTTTATTTCTTGCTTCTAATTTTTTGTTTAATTCAATTGCTAAATCTAAAGAGTCTAAAGAGTGAATTAATGTAGGATTTAGATCTATTAGATTATTTATTTTATTTTTTTGTAAAGTTCCAACAAAATGCCATTCTATAGGTAATTGTTCTAATTCTTCACTTTTTAGTTTTAAATCTTGAACTTTGTTTTCTCCAAAAGCTCTTTGACCAGCTTCATATAAAGTAGCCACCTCAGATGCTGTTGAATATTTTGAAATACCAATAATTTTCACTATATGGTGTTCAGAGATTCTAAGTCTTGCACCTTCAACTTTTGTTATAAGATTGTTTAAATTTTTTGTTGCAGTTTGTTTATTCATATTTGCTCTTTTATTTATTTAAAAAATATTCTTGTAATATCATTATAAATTCCAAGAAGCATTAAACTTCCTAAAATTATCCATCCCATAATAGTTAGATTTATAAAAACTTTTTCACTAGGTTTTCTTCTTGTAATCATTTCATAAAGATTGAACATAATATGCCCACCATCAAGAGCAGGAATAGGAAGAAGATTTAAAACGCCAAGATTAACAGAAATAAGTGCAGTAATACCAAATAGCGCAATAATTGAAGATTCACTTGCATCTGAAATCACTTTTCCTATACTTATTACACCACCAACTTCGCTACTTGGAATTACACCTGAGATTAATTTTTGTACACCTTGAAAAATCATAGTAGATGCAAAAACAGTTTTATCATAAGCATAAACTAAAGCTTCTATAAATGTAAATTCAAGATTTACAATTTTTCCTGAAGGAGAAATACCAATCATTCTTTTTTTGATTTTTTCCTTAAACATATTTTCACTATCAGCAACTTGAGGATCAATCGTTTTTGCAATAATTAATCCATCTCTTTTTATGAAGAATTTTAAAGCACCTTCAGTATGAGTTATTGTTTTACCTATTTCATCCCAAGCTTTTATATCAGTATCATTTATTTTAACAATTTCATCATTTGGAAGAATTCCCGCATAAAATGCAGGAGAATTAACTTGTACTTGTCCTATTTGTGGTGCCCAAGCTGTTGCACCCATTATAGCAATTGTAAAATATAAAATAGCTGCTAAAACAAAATTTGCAAAAGGTCCAGCAAAAAGAATAATTATTCTTTCCCAAGGTTTTTTTGTATTATATGAGTCATTTCCTTCTTCAATAAGAGATGGATTTCTATCATCTTGACCTTTCATCTTTACGTATCCACCAAGTGGAATTAGTGCAAACTGCCAAGTTGTTCCCATCCATTCTTTTGAAAATAGTTGTTTACCAAATCCTATAGAAAATACATAAACTTTAACACCAAAATAACGAGCTGCTAAAAAATGACCCAATTCATGAAAAAAAACCAAAAATGATAAAACAAGTAAAAAAGTAATAGTACCCAAAAAAAGCCCTTAATTTTTGAAATAATCTCTTGTATATTCATAACCTGAATATATTGTTAAAATAACAGCTAACCATAAAATCTGTGTTGCGTAAGGCCAATTCATTGTTAAAAAACCTATCGCAATCATTTGAATAACAGTTTTTATTTTTCCAGCCATTGTTGATGCTACATCTTTTCCTTCACTAACTGCTACAACTCTAAGTCCTGTTATGAAAAACTCTCTTGAAAGTATTAAAAATACTGCCCAGGCAGAAGCTCTATTTATTACAACAAGACCAATAAAACCTGCAAGTACAAGCATTTTATCAGCAAGTGGATCTAAAATTCCACCTAATTTTGTCATTTGATTCCAGCTTCTTGCTATATATCCATCAAAAAAATCTGTAACTGATGCTATAACAAAAATTAAACCTGCAAAGTAATCAAACCAAGAAGGATGCCATGAAGAAAAAATAGGATTATTTCTATCTATAAAAAACCATAGCATTAGCGGAGCTAATGCTATTCTAAAAAGTGCAAGAAGATTTGGAAGATTAAGTGCTTTTGACATTATCTAAAAGTTGTCCCACCATCAACAATTAGTGTATGACCAGTAATCCAAGAAGCATCACTTGTACATAAGAAATAACAAGATTGTGCTAGATCTTCAGGTTGAC
>CAZDFZ010000110.1:0-5227 GCA_964504855.1 uncultured Aliarcobacter sp. | reverse complement strand
AGCTTGGGATCATAGTATTAAAGCATATAAAAAAGCTGTGATGAGTGATAAAAAAGTTGTTGTTATTGACTTTGGTGTGAAAAGAAATATTTTAAATGAGTTAGTTGAATCAGGACTTGAAGTAGAAGTTGTTCCATCTACATTTAAAGCTGATGATTTAATTGCTAGATTTGAAGCAAAAGAAATAGGTGGAATTTTCTTATCAAATGGTCCAGGAGATCCTCTTACATTGATTGCTGAAAAAGAGCAAGTACAAAAACTTGTAAATGCTAATATTCCAATGTTTGCTATTTGTTTAGGTCACCAAATGTTATCAATAGCTCATGGTTATGATACATATAAGCTAAAATTCGGACAACATGGTGGTAACCATCCAGTTGCAAATAATGGAGTTGTTGAAATTACAGCTCAAAATCATAACTATAATGTACCAGATAATATCACTGAAATTGCAGATGTGACACATATAAATCTATTTGACAATACTATTGAAGGTGTTAAATATAAAAATAAAGAGATTTTCTCTGTTCAACATCACCCAGAAGCAAGTCCAGGTCCTCATGAGTCTAAATATATCTTTGCACAGTTTGCAAAAATTGTAAAATAGATAAAAAAAAAGGGGTAAGTTTTTAGCTTACCCCTTTTTTATTTTATTGAATAATAAAAAACTAAAGAACAAACTTTAATAATAGCTGATAAACTCCTGCACTTGCAATTCCAGCTGCAAATCCAGCAACAACATCATCACCCATAACTCCTAAGCCACCTTTTACATCTCTGTCTATTTTTCCAATAATTGAAGGTTTCCAAATATCAAATAATCTGAAAAAAATAAATGATAAAACGGCCATAATTAAAGTATTTGAGCTATTAATTCCACAAATAGATAAAGCTATCCACATACCTGCTAATTCATCAATTACAATCTCTTTTCCATCATGTGCACCAACTTCTTCTTCGTAAATGTTTATTTGTTTTACAGCAATTACAGTAACTAATAAAGCTAATAAAAATAGAGTTGAAACATGAAGAAATTCAAGTAAAAATAGCCCAATTAATAAAGAGACAAAAGAACCAACTGTTCCAGGAGCTTTTGGACTAAGACCTGAAAAACCAACTGTTAAAAAAAATTTTCTTGCATTCAAAATAGATCCTTATTTTTTCTTTTCAATATCAAGTTTTTTTCTTTTTTCCCAAAGTGATTTTCTTGAAATTCCTAATTTTTTTGATAATTCTGTATCTGGATATTTATTCTGATAAGAAACTACCATCATTTTTACGTAATCATTTATTGTCATAATATTTGAATTTCCAATTAAAAGATTTTCATTGTTAAATTCAATTTTTCTAAATGGAAAATCATTTTCAGCTTCTAATGTTGAAATAACACAATTCTTATCTTCAATTAATTTTATAACATTATCTTTTGCATTTCTTTTTAGTGTATGATAATCAGTAAGATAAATAATAGTTTTATTTTGAACTGAATTTATTTGTTTTTGCCATGAAGTAGAAGTTAGAGAGATAAATGTAATTGGTAAATCCATTTTTCTTGAAAGTTCAAAAACTAATTTATCGGCACATTTTTGTGAATTTGATTCAATCAGAGTTGGGAAAGATGGAGGTAGTAAAGTATCAGTTGTATCAATATCTGCCATAGTGAAATCAAAATATTCTCTTAATGTTTCAAGTTCTCTTTTTAAACTTCTAAAATCTTTGTAGTGATAAATTTTTCTAATTAGTTCATCCATAATAAATGGTTTCATAATATAATCTTTTGCACCATCTTTTATAGGATTTGTAACAGTCTCATCAGAAATATAAGAAACTAGAAGAAGAATGATAGAATTTTCGGAATATTTTTTAATTATATTTTTACATAATGCAGAAGGAAGTGAAGTTGATAATAAAATCGTGTCGTAATCTTTAGTTAGATTATCAATATTTGGTGATTCTATATAATCACAGCTATGTCCATCATCAAGTAATCTTGATACTACCTTTTGTGCTAAATAAATTTCATTTTCAATAATTAATATATTCATTTTGTTTTCCAATTATAATATTTTAATGTAGCGATACTTTGAACAGCTACTCCTTCACTTCGTCCTATAAATCCCATTTTTTCAGCAGTTGTTGCCTTTACATTGATGAATTGTTTTTCAATTCCTATTAATTTAGCAAGAGAGTTTTTGATTTCATTTTTAAAAGGATTAATTTTTGGTTTTTGTGCAATTATTGTTGTATCAATATTTACTATTTCATAACCAACATTATAAATAAATGTAACAATATGCTCTAATAAAAGCTTAGAATCAATTCCTTTGTATTTATCATCAGTATCTGGGAAAAATTCACCAATATCTCCTGCTCCACAAGCTCCTAAAAGAGCATCAATAATTGAATGAATTAAAACATCACCATCACTATGTGCCTTAAATCCAAATTCATAAGGAAGTTTTATTCCTCCTAAAAACATCTCTTTATTATCTTCAAAAGCATGAATATCTAAACCTGTACCTGTAAAGAAATTTTTAGAAGGTTCTTTTAAACAAGGAAGTTCATTTAGTTCATTTCCTAAAGTTAATTTTTTACTTTCTATGCTTCCTTTGATATATTTGATAGTTCCATTTTTTGCTTTTATAGCTGAACTTTCATCTGTAAATTCAATATTTGTATTAAGGGCATTTTTAAGAATCGAAGTTTCTGAAAGTTGGGGAGTTTGAATTAGTTTAACAAGGTCTCTATTTATAGTATTTGTATTATAAATCACAGTATCTGTAACATCTAAGGTTGGAACAATACAGTTTGCATTTTCTTTTTCATCAAGAAGATTTTCAATTACATTTTTAGGAATACAAGCTCTTGCAACATCACTAATCATTACATATTTAGTTGTAACTAACTCTAAGCAGTTTTGGATAGATTTTTGTCTAGTAACTCCGCCTTTTACAAAAGTAAAATCATCTGTGAAGTTTCTCATATAATTTAATTCATTTTCGTGGGAAGCAACAATAATTTTGTTAAATTGTGAAAATGAAGCTAATCTTTTTGTAACATTCAACCATAAAGGTTCATTTTCTATTCTAATCCATTGCTTTTTAGTTTTATGCTCAAAACGTGTAGAATTCCCCGCGCACAATACTATAAGAGTAACATCCAACAACCAAAACCCCTTTGTGTAAAAAAGTTACAGATTATAGTGTATAGATACTTAAGCATAAGTTAAGAATTTTGATTAATTGCTTCTTTTATTACATCAATAGAGTTTAAAAAATCTTCAGCATCAAAATTATATAGAATAACTTTTCTCAGTGCTTTATCAATATTCCTATCACTTAATGGGTATCGGATATCACATAAAATTTTAACAATCTCTAAAATTTGAGCTTTTGTTTTAAACTGTTCAGGGCATGATGCCACATCATCAGTAAAAGCTATAGGAATAATTAAAGTAGGGCTAAAATTCCATTGTTTAAATATATTTGCAGTAATTCTTGCACAACTAAATCCAGTATATTTTTTTTCACAAAAACTTGTATCTTTTGTCTCTTCTAAATCTAATAAAAATTCTTCAGTTTTTCTATTTTTTTCAATTACAGATGAAATTACAAATTTCCCAATTTCTTGTAAAAAAGCTGGTAAAAGTAATTGGTCTTTTAACTCGAAATCAATTTTTGAAACCCAAGTATTTATAATATTTGTAGCAAGTGCACTTATAAAAATAAAATCTTCATTTTTTACCGCATATGCAAATAAATTACTACTCATTCTATTTTGAATAGCAGAACCAACAGCAATAGAAATTGTAAAATCAATACCAAGTAAATTAATTGCTTTTTGTAAAGAAATAATTTTATTTTTAAAAGCAAACATATTTGAATTTGCTATTTTTAGTATACTAACAGTCATTAATATATCTTTTTCAATAATTGAAACAAGTTTAAATATATCCGTACTCTTACTATTTTTAAATTTTTCTAATTCAACAATACTTGATGGAAGTGAAGGTAAAGCATTGAGTTCATTGATTAAATTTTTTTTCATTATGTTCCAAAATAGTATTAATTTATAATTTATTATATAAAAAAGAAACTTATACAAGTAATAATTTTAAATTAAGCAAAGTAATTAAGGTTCTCTAAACATATTTAGCTATAATCGATTTACAATTCAAATATTATAAACTATAGGATTTTAAAAATGAGAAATTGGTTAGACAATCATAAAAATGACAAAATTAGAACTCAAATGTACTATGCAAAACAAGGGATTATCACACCTGATATGGAGTATGTGGCAAAAGTTGAAAAACTTGACCCAGAACTTGTAAGAAGTGAAATAGAAAGAGGAAGATTAATAATTCCAGCAAATGTAAATCATAGACAGTTAGTTCCAATGGCGATAGGAATTGCATCTTCATGCAAAATAAATGCAAATATTGGTTCATCAGCTCTTGCTTCAAATGTTGAAGGTGAGATTGAAAAAGTTGATGTTTGTTTAAAATATGGTGCAGATACTATCATGGATTTAAGTACAGGTGGTGACTTAGACATGATTAGAACAGCTGTAATTAAACACTCTACAGTACCTATTGGAACGGTACCTATTTATCAAATTTTACATGATTGTAAAGATAAAATAGAAGATTTATCTATTGAGGTTATGTTAAAAGTTTTAGAAAAACAAGCACAACAAGGTGTTTCATACTTTACAATTCATGCTGGATTCTTACTTGAGTTTATGCCTCATGTTGCAAAAAGAAAAATGGGAATAGTGTCACGTGGTGGTTCTTTAATGGCTGCTTGGATGATGCATTATCATAAAGAGAATCCATTTTATGAGGCATTTGATGATATTTTAGATATTTGTGCAAGATACGATGTATCTTTATCTTTAGGAGATTCATTAAGACCTGGTTGTTTAGCAGATGCGTCTGATGAAGCACAATTAAGAGAGTTAAAAGTATTAGGTGAATTAACACTTAGAGCTTGGGAGAAAAATGTTCAAGTTATGATTGAAGGTCCAGGTCACGTTCCATTAAATCAAATTGAAAGAAATATGAAACTTGAAAAAGAGTATTGTCATGAAGCACCGTTCTATATTTTAGGACCATTAACTACTGATATTGCTGCTGGATATGACCATATAAGTTCAGCAATTGGTGCAGCTGTTGGTGGATGGCATGGAGCGTCAATGCTTTGTTATGTAACTCCAAAAGAACACT
>CAZDFZ010000109.1:0-5255 GCA_964504855.1 uncultured Aliarcobacter sp. | reverse complement strand
CCATATTGAAAGATGCGGCATCTGCTTCTATTTATGGAGCAAAAGCTGCGAATTATTCGTATAGTGAACAATCTGTTTTATATAAAGATGTATATTTTTGTAAAAAATATCTCCAACAAAAAAAATATAGAGTTACATTAACTGGCAAAAACTATCTTTTTTTAACAGCAACTTCTATAAAATAGACAAAAATTAGTTTGTTATATCATTTTTTTTTGTTACAATAGTCTTAATAAAATAAAAGGAGTTATTATGCCAGCAAAACACATTGAAGTTAAAACTTTTAAGTTAGCTCATTCAACAGATGATACAGTAAGAATTGAGCATGTTGAGAAACCTTATGGTGAATATAGTAGTCCAGTTGTAAGTATTGCTGTTTTTTCTCATGGAAAAACAAAAACTTCAGAAGTTGAGATTCCTTATGAAAATATTGGAGAATTTTTAAAAGCATTAAATGAATCAGTTGCTTTATGTGATTCAATTCCTAGAAATAATATCCATGCTGAATTAGAATCAGAAGTTGGTGGAGGAGCTTGATTATATGAGTTCTTCTATTTCTCAAAGGTCAAGCTCACAGAGTTTGACCTTTGTTTTTTCTGCTTTTGTACTCTCTTTAATAGCAACTTTAGGAAGTCTTTTTTTCTCTGAGATTATGAATTTTGTTCCTTGTTCATTGTGCTGGTATCAAAGAATATTCATGTATCCTTTAGTATTTTTATTTTCTATTAATTTATTATTTCCTGATGAAAAAATATTTAAATACACTTTCCCTATTACATTTGTAGGTTGGATAATATCTATATATCACAATTTATTAATGTTTAAAATTATCCCAGAAAATTTATCACCATGTATTCAAGGGGTTCCTTGTTCTGTTGATTATTTGAATTGGTTTGGATTTATTACAATCCCTTTATTATCTTTTTTTTCATATACTATCATCTTAATTTTATTAATAGTTTTAAGAAAGGAAAATTATAATGAAAAATAAAAAATTAGTAATAATCACATCATCAATTTTAGTAGTTTTATTTATAGGATTAGCATATTTTTTTAAAAATAGTCAAAGTGGTATAAATATGGAAGTTTCTTTAGAAAAAGAGCATTCTATGTCTTTTGGAGAAAACAAAAAGAATATCGTAATAGTTGAATTTTTGGATCCTGAATGCGAATCTTGCGCACTATTTCATACAATAATAAAAAAAATGTTTAAAGAATATTATTCAGATATTAAATTAGTTGTTAGATATTTACCAAATCATAAAAATTCAAAATTCGCAATAAAAATACTTGAAGCATCAAGAGAACAAAATAAATATAATGAAGTTTTAAACGTAATATATGATAAGCAACCTTTATGGGCTGCCCATAACAATGAAAAACCAGAGTTATTATGGACATTATTAGCTCAAATTGAAGGTTTAGATATTGATAAATTAAAAGCAGATTCAGCAAATCCCGAAATAGATCAATTAATTGATATTGACACAAATGATGCAAGAGTATTAGGAATAAGAGGAACGCCAACGGTTTTTGTTAATGAGAAAAAATTAAATACATTATCTCAAAAAGATTTATATGATTTAATAGAAGCTGAAATATATAAATAAAATGGAATATATTTTACTAATAATTTTAAGTGCAGCTTTTACTTTAGGATACTTTTATTTTAAAAAGAATAGTGCAAGTTTCATAAAGCCCCAAGCTGTAAAAAAAGATGAATTAATAGAAAGTTATAAATTAGAACTTTTAGAGATTTTAGACAAATATAAAAATAATAAAGAGTTACAACTTCAAGAAAAACTGAAATTTTTAAAAAGAGTAAATCACGAATTATCAATGAATATCTTTTTTGAAAAAGAAGAAGCAAGAAGTTTAATACAAGAATTATCAAGTTTAGGAAAATAATGAAAAAGAGTTTTTTAATATTAATGGTTATGGGTTTTGTTTTTTTAGGATGTGATAGTAAACCTAAAATTGATGGAAGTGTGATTGCTAAACAAAAGCCACAAGAAAATAATAATGTAGAGTTTGTTTCTCAAACATTTAATTTAACTACAACAAATGATAAAGTAATTAGTTTTAAAACTACGCAAGAAGGTGTAGATTTTACTGATTATAAAGGTAAAAAAGCTATCTTAATAGATGTATTTGCAACTTGGTGTCCTCCATGTATTGAAGAATTGCCTGTGTTAAAAGAAGTAAGAGAAAAATATAAAGATAATTTTGAAATAGTTTCTGTTTTATTTGAACAAGATAAACCAAAAGCTGAAATTTTAGACTTTATTTCTAAAAATAATATACCTTATCCAATAACTGTTGGAGAAGAGAATTTTAAACTAGCTAAAGAGTTTGGTGATATAAGAAAAGTTCCTGAGATGTTTTTGTTTACAAAAGAGGGTAAATTTGTTAAAAAATTTATAGGAAAAATTCCTAAAGAAGAGTTAGAACAATATATTAAAATAGCTATTGAAAACTAATTTAAAATAGTTTTCAACTCTTTTAGACTCTCTATAAAATAAGAGGCATTTGAAAAATTTTGTGTGATAGTAAACTCGTTTTTTACTATTGCACACTCAATTCCTGCTTTAAATGCTGAAGTTAATCCCCTTTGTGAATCTTCCACTACAATAGCCTCCTCTTTTTTTGCATTAAATAGCTCTATTGCTTTTAAATAAGGCTCAGGATGTGGTTTTGCAAAGTTATAATCCTCTTCACAAAGAATAAACTCCATAAAATCAGTTAAACCTAGATTTTTATGAATTATCTCAAAATCAACTCTTCTTGAGGTTGTAATAATCGCCATTTTATAATCTTTTGATAACTCTTTTAAAGTCTCTTTTACACCATCTATTAAGATATTTTCAGTTCTTAAAAAATTTTGATAATACTCATTTCTTTTTGTTCTAGCTGTTTCAATATTATCTAAATTAAAACCTTTATCAATTGCTTTTTGCCAAACAGTTGTACCATTTGCCATAATTTTCATATACTCTTCAAAAGTTAGATTAACATCAAAAAATTCTTCTAACGCTATAAGATTTGCTTTATAATAGAATGGTTCCGTGTGTACTAAAACACCATCATTATCAAATAAAATATATTTTTTCATCTATAAAATTATTCCTATAATTAAATTTTTGATTAAAAAAAAGGGAAGCTTAAAAGCTTCCCTAAGATTTTGTTATAGTAGGAGGGTTTAAGTTAAATACTTAACATCGCAAGTATTAAGTTTTAAATTAACTTCTAATGCAATTATAAAAGAGTTCTATTAACCTTTATTAAATAAATAGTTAACAAAGAGTCAATATAAATACTATTACTTTTCCCATTTACTTTTAGGTGCTTTATATGTTGATATTTTCTCAATAATTTCATCAATATCATCTGTAACTATTAACATATCTACAAAATTTTTATTAATAAATCCTTCATTAACACAATTTTTCAAGAATTCTATTAAATAGTTGTAATAACCATTTATATTTAAAAAAGCACACGGTTTTTTATGATAACCAATTTGAGTCGCAGAAATTACATCAAAAATTTCCTCAAATGTTCCATACCCTCCTGGAAGTGCTATGAATCCATCAGCTAATTCGGCCATTTTTTCTTTTCTTTCATCTATTGTATTTACTCTATAAATTTCAGTGATATTTTTATTTTCTAACTCTTTTTGCGCTAAATCATAAGTTATTACACCGGTAACTTTATTATTATATTTTAATGATTCATTTGAAATAATTCCCATTAATCCTTGTTCCGAACCACCATAAACAATATTATAATTTTTTAAAGCAAGTTTTTGAGCTAAAATTTTTGTTGATTCTTCATATATTTTGTTATTTCCAAAAGCTGAACCACAATATATTGCAATATTCATTTTTTTTATTCCTCAATTTGTTTTTTTCTAGATTTTGCATAAATATCTCTTAATAAAGGATATAAATCTGTACCATCTTTTCTTATTGTTTCATACTGTCCAAGTTTTAAAGAAGTTGAATTAATCATTTCAAATGATTTAATTCCTAGCTCTTGTTCAAAATTGTTAGGTATTTTATAATTTAGATCACTATCTCCTGTTGTACTTAATGCACTTACATAAGAATCAGCACCAAGTCCTACCATATCTCTTAAGTTTGATTGTCCAAGAATAGGTAATACAACAGGGAATCCATCACCAATTCCATAGAAACCTAAAGTTTGTCCAAAATCTTCTTTATGAGGTGTCATATTTAATTCATTTGTTGCAGGATCCATAAAACCACCTAATCCCCAAAAAGTATTTATAGTGAATCTTCCTAATTCTTCATTTGCATTTTTAAATTTTAATTGTAATAAATTATTTGAAAATCTAACAGGAAACATAATATTTTCAAAAAAATTAGAAATACCTATTCTCATGGTTTCAGGTGTAATATATGCATAACCTTTAGAGACAGGATTTAAAATATTCATAAAAAACTGATCATTAAATGATGTCATAATTTTGTTATATCCGCTTAATGGATCGAAGAGTTCTTCTTCTTTAATAGGCGATTTTTCTTCTGTAGAAATAGTATTTACATTTTCATTTGCGTAAGAAGAAACTAATAAAAATAGTATAAATGTAAAATTTTTCAAATTAGACCTTTAATTTTATATTTATATTATTATATTTAAAACATTTAGAAACAATGATTAAGTGATATTTTTGCTTGAAATACTTTACTCATAAACTATTTATAACAAACCTGATATAATCCATAAAAATTTTGAAAAATAAATTGGAGTTATTATGGGTAGAGCCTTTGAATATAGAAAAGCTGCTAAGATGAAAAGATGGGGAAATATGTCAAGAGTTTTCCCAAAATTAGCAAAAGCAATCGAAATGGCAGCAAAATCAGGTGTTGCTGATCCTGAAATGAATTCAGCATTAAGAACTGCTATTTTAAATGCAAAAGCTGAAAATATGCCAAAAGCAAATATTGATGCGGCTATAAAAAGAGCAACAGGAAAAGATTCTGCAAATTTTAGTGAAGTAAATTTTGAAGGAAAAGGACCTCACGGAGTTTTAATATTTGTTGAAACTGCAACAGATAACAATACAAGAACAGTTGCAAACATAAAAATGTATTTTAATAAAACAAATGGACAAGTTGTTCCAACTGGTTCTTTAGAATTTTTCTTTGATAGAAAAGCTATTTTTGAATTTAATAAACCAAGTAATTATGAACTTGAAGATTTAGAAATGGAATTAATAGACGCTGGACTAG
>CAZDFZ010000108.1:0-5308 GCA_964504855.1 uncultured Aliarcobacter sp. | reverse complement strand
AATTGCTGCTTAGGGAT
Source organism: uncultured Aliarcobacter sp. (assembly GCA_964504855.1). Classification (GTDB taxonomy): domain Bacteria; phylum Campylobacterota; class Campylobacteria; order Campylobacterales; family Arcobacteraceae; genus Aliarcobacter. Next base: position 5,291 of record CAZDFZ010000108.1, on the reverse strand, counting down.
TATAATTTCTGAGTATGTTTTAGGGTTGACAGATCAGTATCAATAGGTTTAATAATATAATTGCTAACATTTAAATCAATTGCTCTTAATAAATTATCAGTTTCACTTCTTGCTGTTGTGAAAATTAAAGGAACATAAGGATCAATTGCTCTAATTCTTTCAAGCATTTCAAGACCATTTAAAATAGGCATATTAATATCTGAAATAATTAAATCTATTTTTTCATTCGTTGCTTTAGATTTCTGATATTTTTCAAGACCATCAAGACCATTTGAAGCTAATACAACTTCTTTAAAGAGTTTACTCAAAAGTTTTGCTAATTTTTCCCTAGCAAGCTCTTCATCTTCAACAAAAAGTACTCTTAAATCTTTTAAAAAATCAGGTGTAAACATATTTAAAACCTCTTATTCATAAGGTGTTGGAGTTGGAGGAAACTCTTCAAACGCTTTTTTAATAGAACTTGTAATTGAGTTTTTATATTTATGATTTTGCATTGGATTTGAAAATTGTAAATACTCAATAGCACCTTGTTCAGTTTTTTCTTTTTTATAAACATAAGCTACTTTTTTTCCAAGCTTTAAAGTATTTTCATAAATAGTTTTTGCATAATCATTTATATATGGGAACTCTTTTTCTTTGATTTTATCTCCCCAACAAAAAAATACAAATTTACCATTTGGTATAAAATTAGCTGCATCTAAATACATAATATCTCTATCAAATTCTGTATTTTGGAAAGAGTTATATTTTTCTAAATCTTCATTAAATTTCATCAAAAGAGTTGAAGCATCAATATGTTCTTCAATTAGATTAAATAGATTTTTAATTTCTACAATTTTTCCAGCACAATTTTTTCTCATAGCCTGTTTAAAAACTGTAATATAAGTTTCACTTTTTAGTTCAATTATTTTCCCAAAATCTTCAAAATCTTGCTCAAGTAAATATTTATTTGAGTCAAATCCAAGAGGAGTTACTACAGGATTATATAAAAATACTGTTCCTATAATATTTTTCTTTCTATCTTTTGCAGTTTTGATTTTTTCTTTTAATTCTTTAACTGTAATCTCTTCATCTTCTGCATTGAAATACATATAACTTTCAGTTAAAAAAACTTCTTCGTATTTAGTCTCAATTGTTCCAAAATATTGCATTCAAATCCCTTATTTATTGTTGTTATTATTTTATCAAAATATTACTAAATCAATTCATTTGAATTATATTGTAATTCCAAATCAGCCATTTTTATAGCTTTCTTAGCCCTTGTTGCTGCTACGTAATAGATATTTAACTCTTCAATTGCTTTTAAATATGAAAGTTTATTTTTTGAATTTATTAACTCTTTTTTTGTAATAAAATCATCAGCCATAATAACTTGTTCATACTCTAAACCTTTTGCTTTATGGGTTGTAGTAAAAATAATATCAGCTAGTTCTTTTTTTTCAGTAAGTTTTGCTTTGATTTTTTTATTTATTTCAAAAATATTATCTCCATAAGCATTTATAAATTTTATGACATTTAGATAATCTTGATTTTTAGTCTCTTTTGCAAATTGTTCTAAGTCATAAATTGATTCAAAATCTTTTATTTCATCTATTGTGATTTTTTCATTTTTTTTCTGTTTTAGATAGAAAATTGAGTAAACAGTTTGATTCATAAATGAATAAGAGTTATAACCACCTTCAAAATATATTTTTTTATTATCGTGAATAAAATGAACTAATTGTTGAATTAATCCAAAAGTTGTTCTTGAAATAACACAAAAAGGTTTTTTTAAATCAATATGATTTTTTCCAATCAATGTTGTTTCTTCAATACCTGTGATTTTTAGTTTGTAATTTGATTTTAATTCATAAAGTTTATTTAAGTCATTTGCTAAAATTTTTGCAAAATTATCACCAAATCTAAAACTTTTTGATAAATCATAAGATGGTAAATCTATTTTATTTAAAGCATTTGTTGCAAATCTAAAAGAGTAAATTTGTTGAAATGAGTCTCCCACATAAATTCTTCTGCAATTTTGAGCCTCAACAACTCCAATCATCACATCAGAAATATCTTGTGCTTCATCTACCAAAATTAGGTCATAGCCTAAATTTGAAGATACTCTTTTATTTAGAAAAAACATTTTTAGATAGAAATCATGGGTTGCATCTATAATTTTATTTTTCATTGCAGATAAAATATGTTTTATATGAGCTAAAACTTTTTTCTCATTTGATAGAAGTTCAAGAATCTTTGCTCCTAAATCAGATTGTTTTTTGTAACTTGAAAGAAGTTTTGAATCAAGCTCAATTAAAGAGCTATTACAATAAAAATTTATTAAATCTTTTATTAAAGCTAAATATTCAGCTGTTGGATAATATTGTTTTTGATTTGTTAATTGTTCAAAACTACAAATAACTTTTTCTATAGTCTGTACTTTTAAATCATGGCTTAGATTATATTGATAAGCTTCAATTCTATTATATGCTAAAGAGTGAATAGTACTAACACTCATATGTGAAAGTTTATACTCTTTTAATTTTTCATAAAGTTCTATTTGTAAAGATTTATTATATGCAAGATAGAGTATTTTTAAATGGGAATTTTTTTTTGCATATTCAAGAAGAGTTGTTGTTTTCCCACTTCCTGCTACGGCATTTATTTTGAATGAGAATTCACCACTATGGATTATATCTTCTTGCTCTTTTGTTAATATCATTTTGAAATTTTATCATTCAATACTAAATACTAAATAAATCATTGGATAATCTCTGAGTTTATTATAAGATTTTTTATACTATAATCTTAGTAATTTAAATTAAAGCATCAAGTTTATATGACAAGAAACAATCTAGATAATCCTATTTTTTTATTTATTATATTTATATTAGCAATTACTGTTAATGCAATTGCATCTATACATTTTTTATTAGTAATGTTTGCAGGTATTTTATTTACAGCATTTTATAGATGTCTTAAAAAAAGATATTTATATTCTTTAACTTTTACAATAATCACATTTTTATTTATAGAAATAAATTCTGGTTTAAAACCTTTTTCATTAACTCTTTTATCACTTTTTATTTATGTATTTATTTTGCCAAAAGATGAAAGTCATACTTCATATAATACATCTAGTGGTTATCTTTATATGATATTTTTTTATGTAGGATTATTAATTATTTGGTCTATTTCTTTTGGAATTAATTTTGAGATATTACTTACATTGTTTTTTAATTTAATAATAGATTTAACATTTTTTGGAGCATTTCTTTGAATATAAGATTGTTTATAATTTTCCTAATCATTTTGGGAATAATGATGACACTACTTTCAAGAGTTTATTTTTTGAGTATTAAATCAAATACATATTATGAAGAGTTATCGAAAAATAATTATATTAAAAGAATTAATAAAATTCCAATTCGTGGAATGATAGAAGATAGAAATGGTGAAAAGCTAGCAATTAATGAAATGGGATTTGCTATATTAATCAAGCCTCATTTAAGTTCTTACAAAAAAGCTGAGGAGTTGGAAAAAATAGTAGATTATATAGTTAAATATTTTCCAGAGTATGATAAAGAAAAATTAATAAAAGAGTATAAGCGAGAAGATTCCTCGTATAATCATGAATTTATAAAAGTGATTGATTATATTCCATATAACGATTTCTTTTCAAAATATACAATATTTTCAACAAAAGAAGATATAAAAATTGAGTCTTCTACAAAAAGACTTTATCCTAAAAAAGAATTGGCATCTCATATTATTGGATATGTAGGAAAAGCTACAAAACTTGAAGTAATAAATAATGATTTAGTTTCAAACAATGGAATGATTGGGAAAAATGGATTAGAAAAATACTATAACGATAAACTTCAAGGAGAACTTGGATACAAAGATGTTAAGGTTAATGCATTAAATAAAGAAATTGAAGTTTTAGATGAAAAAGAAGCCTCTATTGATAATAATATTATTATATCTTTAGACAGTAGGCTTCAAGAGTATATCCAAGAAATATTTACTCACAAAGGTGGTGCTGTTGTTGTAATGGACGCTACAAATGGTGAAATATTAGCTTCTGCATCTTTCCCTGAGTTTGATAATAATATTTTTACAAAAAGTATTTCTGTAAAAGAATGGAATGAAATAAGAAATGATTTAAATCGTCCTTTTACAAATAAAATAATCAATGGGCTCTATCCTCCTGGTTCTATTATCAAAATGGGTGTAGCATTGTCCTTTTTGGAAAATGGAATACCTGATGATTTTACAATTAATTGTACAGGTTCTTTAACTATAGGAAATAGAAATTTTAGATGCTGGAAAACAACAGGGCATGGACCAGTAGGTTTCAGAAAAGCTATAGCAGAGAGTTGTGATGACTTTTTTTATAAAGGAAGTTTAAGATTAGGAATTAGTAAAGTTTCAAATACTTTACAAAAATTAGGATTTGGTGAATTAACAGGTATAGATCAGATAAATGAATTTACAGGAGTGAATCCAAATAAAGAGTGGAAAGAGAAAAAATTTAATGAACCTTGGTATGTTGGAGAAACTGTAATTACATCTATTGGCCAAGGAAATATGCTTGTTACACCTCTACAAATGGCTAGATATACAAGCTATATTGCAACAGGAAGATTGCCAAAGCCTCATTATTACAAAGCAAATTATGAAGAACCTAAAGAATTGGATATGAATAAAAATCATTTGGATGTAATTAGAAAAGGTATGTTTGATGTTGCATATTCAGAAAAAGGTTCAGCTAAAAAATATATAAATTCAAAAGTTACAATTGGTGCGAAAACTGGAACAGCACAAGTAGTGTCAATTTCTCAATCAGAAAAAGTAAGGATGAAAGAGAGTGAATTACAATATTTTGAAAGATCACATTCATGGATGACAACTTATGGTCCATTTGATAATCCAAAGTATGTTGTAACTGTTATGGTTGAGCATGGTGGTTATGGTGGGGAAGCAACAGGTGCAATTGTTAGTAAAATATATGATAAATTGCAAGAATTAGGTTATATTAAATAATAATAGAATATTGATTTTATTAATTGTTTTTTAGATAGTATAACTTTATTTTTTAATAGGATTTTTTTTGAGATTTATAATTACATTACTACTATTTTCGATTTTTGCATTTGCAGTGGATTCACCTCCTATCGTTAATCTTTCAGTTGCGGGAACAAATGACCCTGCACAATTTGTAAAAACTATTAATATAGCTATTATTTTAACACTAATGGTACAAGAAGGATAAAAGATAAACTTCTTGAAAGATATGGTGTAATAGTTTC
>CAZDFZ010000107.1:0-5314 GCA_964504855.1 uncultured Aliarcobacter sp. | reverse complement strand
AGAAGTAGTATAAACTTGCCCCATAGTGATAAATGGACCACCATCTTGTTCCCAAGTTGTAAGTATTGGTAAATCTGAAAGTTTTGCATCAGAGCCTAATTTTATAACTTCTTGACACTCACCTTTTCCTTTTAGTCTCTTTGGAACAACATTTTTTAGTGAAAAAAGCTTTCCAAAAGTAGAAAGTTTTTCACTAAATGTAGTTGGTGGTTTCATTTTTAATAAAGACTCGATTTCTCGTCCAATTTTATCCCCATCTCCAATAAATAATTCAACTGCTTTTTCATTACAAAATACATTCATAAGTACTGGAATATCAAATTTTTTATTATTTTTTTTATCAACTGGATTTGTAAAAAGTATTGCCTTTGAATCCTCTTTTTTAACTTCAATATATGCAATATGTGGAATTTCCAAATATATATCAAGTTCATCATCAATAATTTTTAATAAATCGTGTTTTTTCAATAATTCAATTGCTTCTTTCATCACTTCCCCAAAGTAAACCTCTAATGAGGTAATTAGTATAAATCTTATATCATTTTATCAATAAAAAATAGTTTATAATAGAGGTTTTGAATATGCTTAATAATGTTGAATACAATTTTGATGAAGAGATTAATAGAAAAAATACAAATTGTGCAAAATATGATGGATTAAAAAGATATTTTGGATATGAAGACTTAAATCCACTTTGGGTTGCTGATATGGATTTCAAAACACCTGATTTTATAAACAATGCTATTATTGATGCGGCCAAAAATTCACTTTATGGATATAGTATCGATAGTGATGAAATATATAACTCAATTATAAACTGGCAAAAAAATCAGCACCAATGGAATATAAACAAAGAAAATATTTATATGATAAATGGTGTAGTTCCAGCGTATAGTGCTTGTATTGAAGCTTTTAGTGAATTAGGAGATGAAGTTATAGTTCAAACACCTATTTATCCTCCACTTTTTAAATGTGTAAATGCAAATAATAGAAAAGTAGTTGTAAATGAACTAAAAAAAGATGAAAATGGCTACTACACTATGGATTTAGAAGATTTAGAGAGTAAAATCACACCTAAAACAAAAATTTTAGCTTTATGTTCACCACACAATCCAGTAGGTCGAGTTTGGAGCAAAGAAGAACTTGAAAAACTTGCAAATATTTGTATAAAATACAATATTATAATCGTTTCAGATGAAATTCACTCAGATATTACTTTCAAAAAATTCACACCACTGGCATCTATTTCACAAAAAATTGCAAATCAAACAATTACTTTAAATAGTGCTGGAAAAACTTTTAATATTGCGGGTTTAAATAGTGCTTATGCAATAAGTAAAAATCAAGAAATTTTAGAAAAATTCAGAAAAATAGCTCAAAAAAGAGAAATTAATTCAATCAATTTTTTTGGATATATTGCAACAAAAGCAGCCTATGAAAATGGAGTTACTTTTGTAGAGGAATTAAAAAAATATCTATTATCTAATATAGAATTTACAAAAAAATATTTTGAAAATAATGGTATAAAAATAAATTTCCAGATTCCAGAAGCAACTTATCTTTTATGGTTAGATTTTTCAAAATATAATCTTTCACATAATGAGATAAAAGAGACTTTACTAACAAAATCAAAAATTGCTTTAAATGATGGTGTTTCTTTTGGTAGCAATGGGAATCGACATTTTAGATTAAATTTGGCACTAAGTAAAAAAGCTCTAGAAACTGCATTAAATCAGTTATCTCAAGAGTTCAAATAAAAACTAAAATACAAAGTATTACATTTTTTCTCACTATTTTGATTAATATTTGTAAATATCTGAAAAACTTTATTCTGAATCCAAAATAGTGTACAATCCTTGAATAATATTTAGTAAATAGGGGAAAATAATGTCGACTGAACTAATTCTTGCCTCTGTTATTTTTGTGAGTATTGGGCTGATACTTGTTGGTGTGTTTATGCTAACAAAGTTTTTAGGTCCAAAGAATGAAAATTCATCATTAAAAAATAGCGTATACGAAAGTGGGGTTTCAAATCCTATTGGAACCACTAATATAAGATTTTCTGTAAAGTTTTATTTAGTTGCTATCTCTTTTTTACTATTTGATGTGGAAATAGTTTTTATGTTTCCTTGGGCAATAAATGTTGTTGAACTTGGTTATTTAGGGCTATTTAAAATGTTTATATTTATGGGTTTATTGTTTGCTGGGTTAGTATATCTTTATAAGAAAAAGGCTCTATTATGGGATTAGGTGCTGAATCTAAATTAGGTGATTCTATTGTTACAACAAGACTTGATCATGCTGTAAATTGGGGAAGAACTTATTCATTATGGCCAATGGTTTTTGGAACAGCTTGTTGTGCTATTGAATTTATGGCAGCAGCTGGTTCAAAATATGACCTATCGAGATTTGGAGCAGAAGTTGTAAGATTTTCTCCAAGGCAAGCAGATTTATTGATTGTAGCTGGTACTATTTCATATAAACAAGCTCCTATTTTAAAAAAAATCTATGAACAAATGTGTGAACCAAAATGGGTTATTTCTATGGGTGCGTGTGCTTGTTCAGGTGGTTTTTATGATAACTATACAACTTTACAAGGAATTGACCAGATAATTCCTGTTGATGAGTATATAGCTGGATGTCCTCCAAGACCTGAAGCAATTCTTGATGCGATAATGAGAATTCAAGAAAAAGCTCAAAATGAATCAATTCTAAAAGATAGAATTAAAGAATTTAAAGGAATTTTAGATGCTTAAATGCGATTTATTAATTGATTCAAATGATATAAAATCTACTATTTCTAAATTAAAAAATGAAGATAAATATTCAATATTATTGGATATTACAGTTGTTGATTATCTAAAATTTCCAGATGTAACTCCTTCAAGATTTGCAGTTGTTTATATTTTAAGAGATTCATCATTCAAAAATCAAATTTCTGTAAAATCTTATATAAATGACAATACTTTAGAAGTTGATTCTATTTGTGATTTCTATGGAGCTGCAAATTGGGCAGAAAGAGAAGCTTATGACCAATATGGGATTAAGTTTAAAGGTCATCCAAATTTAAAAAGAGTTTTAAATCATCACCAATTTATCGGTCATCCTTTAAGAAAAGATTATGAAATAACAAAAGGTCAAATTTGTACACATTCTGATGATTTAATGGATCAAATGAATCCATTATTAACTGCAAAAGGATATACACCTGAAGAAATAAATGATTTAATGCTTTTAAATTTAGGACCTTCTCACCCCGCATCTCATGGAACAATTAGAAATTTTGTAGCACTTGAAGGTGAAACTATCACAGCTTGTGTAACAGAGATTGGATATTTACACAGAGGATTTGAAAAATCTTGTGAAAATCATACATATTCTCAAATTATTCCATATACAGATAGGCTAAATTACTGTAGTGCCATATTAAATAATATTGGTTACTCAAAAGCTATCGAAGAGATGTTAAATATTGATATTACGCCACGAGCTAAAATGATTAGAATTATCATTGGAGAACTAAGTAGATTAATTGATCATTTAGTTTGTAATGCAGCAAATATGGTAGATTTAGGTGGTCTTACAAACTTTTGGTACTTATTTTCACCAAGAGACAAAGCCTATGATTTATTATCAAAATTAACAGGTGCAAGACTTACAAATACATACACTAGAATTGGTGGACTAGAGTTTGATTTATATGATGGTTTTAGTGAAGATTTAGATGTGATTTTAAAAGAAGTTGAAATCGCTATAGATGATGCACTATCACTAATCGCTCATAATAAAATTTTCCAAGATAGAACACAAGATGTGGGAGTAATAAAAGCTGATTTTGCAATTCAACATGGAATTTCTGGACCAAATTTAAGAGCAGCTGGAGTTGCTCATGATTTGAGAAAAGATAAACCATACTATGGTTATGAAAATTTTGATTTTGATGTTGTTATTGGAAGTCATGGGGATATTTACGACAGAATGATGTGTAGATTTGAAGAGATCAGACAATCAGTAAAAATTATCAAACAAGTAATGAGAGAACTTCCAGATGGAGATATAAATGTTAAAGCTCCTGGAATAATACTTCCATCAAAAAAAGATGTTTATGGAAATATTGAAGGTTTAATGAACCAATTTAAACTTACTTTTGAAGGAATTAAAGTTCCAAAAGGTGAATATTATGGCTCAACAGAAGCAGCAAATGGAGAGTTAGGTTTCTTTATTGTAAGTGATGGAAGTGGAAAACCTTATAAAATAAAATGTAGACCACCATGTTTTTACTCACTTGCAGCTTTCCCAAAAATTGTTGATGGAGCAATGATAGCCGATGCTGTTGTAACTATGGCAAGTATGAATTTTATTGCAGGGGAGTTTGATAGATAATGAACAAATTTAATTATACACCCCAAAATGAACTGAAATTCCAAGAGTATGTAACTAGATACCCAAAAATTGACTCTTGTATGTTACCTGCACTTTGGTTAGTACAAGAGCAAGAGGGATGGGTAAGCCCTGAAGCTATGGTTTATGTGGCAGATAAACTTGGTAAAACACCTATTCAAGTTTATGAAGTAGCAACTTTTTATACTATGTTTAATTTAAAACCTATTGGAACATATCATATTGAACTTTGTAAAACTTTATCTTGTAAATTATGTGGTTCACAAAAAATAAAAGACCATATAAAACAAACTATTGGAATTGAAGCTGGACAAACAAGCGAAGATGGATTATTTCATTTAAGTGAAGTTGAGTGTATGGGAGCTTGTGGTGGAGCACCTATGTTTGCATTAAACGGCGTTTATCACGAAAAATTAACTATTCAAAAAGTTGATGAGTTAATTAAGGAGTGCAAAAAATGATAACAAGAATTGTAAGTAAAAATTTTGACATTCCAAATTCACATAAATTAGAAGTTGCCCTAGCAAATGGAAGATACTCTTCTATCGATAAACTTTTTACTATGACACCGGATGAAGTAACAGCAGAAGTTACAAAATCAGGACTTAGAGGAAAAGGTGGTGGTGGAGCAGCTTGTGGTCCAAAATGGGAATTAATGCCTAAAAATGACCCAAGACCAGCCTATTTAATAGTTAATGGCGATGAAAGTGAACCAGGAACTTTTAAAGATAGACAAATATTCCAATATGACCCACATCTATTAATTGAAGGTATAATTTGTACTTGTTATGCAATAAATGCTCATCATGCATATATATACATTAGAGGAGAATATAAGTTTTTTATTGATAGAGTTAACGCTGCAATAAAAGAAGCTCTTGATGCAAAAGTAATTGGTGAAAAAATCATGGAT
>CAZDFZ010000106.1:0-5314 GCA_964504855.1 uncultured Aliarcobacter sp. | reverse complement strand
GTTCTATTGGACTTGAAGCTATTAGTAGAGGTGCAAAAAGAGCTTATTTTATTGAACTTGATAAAAATTCATATCAGATTTTATTGAAAAATTGTAAATCTGTTGATATGGAAAAGTGTCAAACAGTTCAAGGAAATACTTTTGTTCAAACTCCTTTATTTATAGATTTTTTAAAAAATTCAAAAGATGAAGTAATTTTATATGTGGATCCTCCATTTGATTATAGAGATGGGATGGAAGATATTTATGAAAAATCATTTACAATGATTAAAAATATTGAAGTTGATAATATTTATATGATTATTGTAGAACACGTATCAAGTTTAGAAATGCCAGAAGTTTTAGGAAGATTTTCGTTAAATAAGACTAAAAAATTTGGTAAAAGTGCTTTATCTTATTACTCTTATACTCAAGAATAAGAAGTAAAAATCATGTTTAAAGTGGCTTTATATTTGTTGGTATTTATTATTTTAGGAACATTTTTATTGCCATTTTTTTATACAGTATCTGCTTATGATTTAGATCCTTCAAGAATCTTACAAGCTCCTTCATTTGAACATCTTTTTGGAACAGATAGATTAGGAAGAGATGTACTAGCAAGAATTTTAGAAGGTGGTCAAACATCATTAATTATTGGATTTTTAGCTGCATCAATTTCGTCAATTATTGGACTTTTTATTGGAATAAATGCAGGATATTTTAAAGGTAATATTGATAAATCAATCACAATTATTATTGATTTATTTTTAACATTTCCTACATTTTTTCTTCTTTTAGCACTTGTATCTTATATTCAAGCTTCATCTGTTATTTTAATAATTGTAATTTCTATTACAGGTTGGATGGGAATGGCTAGGATGATTAGAAGTGAAAGTTTTGCAATAAGCAATAAACCATTTATTAAAATATTAAAAGTCGGAAATGTGTCTACTTTTAAAATTATTTTTAAATATTTTGCACCATTGCTTGCTCCAATTTTTTTAATATCATTTACATTTGGAGTAGGTGGTTCAATTTTAGCTGAATCAGGACTTTCATTTTTAGGTTTAGGAATCAATCCCCCTTTAATGTCATGGGGGAGTTTATTAAGTGATGGGAAAGCTGTTATTGATATTGCATGGTGGGTTAGCTTTTTCCCTGGTCTTTTAATATTTTTAATTACATTTTGTTTAATACAAATAAGTGATTATTTACAAACTCTTGCAAATTCTAAAGAGATAATTGCTAAATAAAAATTAGATTTTATTTAGCAATTTATCTAAAATAGCTGTACTTAAAACTCTTTTTGCAAAGCCTAAAATATGAGTTGCTTTTGTCACATAATATCTAGGTTTTGGTTTTTGTGTTTCCATGATTTTTATTACAGTATATGCAACACTTGAAGCTGGAAGATTGAATAGAGCTTTATCTTCGTTTGTTTCAAGTCTAGTTTTTAATTCTTTTTTATAAATTTCTTTAAAATAACTATTTTCAACATCTATATTTTCATTAAATTTTTTTAATCCATTTGCTCTAAAGTTTGAAGTAACTGGACCTGTATTAATTGTGCTTATATAAATATTTGTTCCTAATACTTCTTGTCTTAAAGTATCACTTATTCCTTCTATTGCATATTTACTTGCATTATAAGCACCTCGATATTTTAAGGAAATAAGCCCTAAAACTGAACTATGTTGAATGATTTTTCCAAATCCTTGAGCTCTAAATACTTTCAGGGCTTCTAAAGTTACTTGATGAAGTCCAAAAAAGTTGGTGTTAAACTGTTTTTTTAAAACTTCAACGCTAATATCTTCAACAGCTCCAGGTTGACCAAATCCTGCGTTATTAAAAACAGCATCAAGTTTTAAATCATTTTTCATAATAGTATTTAAAGCGTATGTGATTTCATCTTTATTTTTTACATTAATTTTAAAAGCTTCAAAACCTAATTCTTTTAGTCTATCTACATCTTTTTGTTTTCTAGCACTCGCATAAACTTTATAATTTTTTTCTTTCATAATCAGTGCAGTTTGTAAACCAATACCTGATGAACAGCCAGTAATTAAGATATTTTGCATTATTTTAATCCATATAAATTTTTGAAATGTTATCATAACTAAAATATATGGATAATAAAAATATGACAGCAAAAGATAAAGAGATAAAATCTCTTCTTGATAGGGAAGTAAATCAACGAAATAATTATGACGAAATAAGTTATGATAAGCCGGATCCTCTACTAGTAGCAAGTAGATATGATGATGAATTTGTTATTTTACTCTGTGCATTATTTGCATATGGCAATGCAAAATTAATAGTGAAATTTTTGGATAGTTTAGATTTCTCACTTCTTGAACAAAGTGATGAAATAATTGAAAAAGAATTAGATTCTTTTTACTATAGATTTCAAAATGCTCAAGATATAAAAATAGTATTTAAAACCTTTAAAAATCTAAAAAACGAAGATAGTTTAAACTCGATTTTTTTGAAAGCTTATAAAAAAGAAAACTCTATTTTAGAGGGAATAGATGCATTAATTCAAAAAATACATAAAATTGCAAATTATAATTCACAAGGTTTTACTTTTCTGATTTCAAGTGTTTTTAAAAGAGATAAATTAGGTGTCATAAAAGAAATAGGAAATGCTCCATATAAAAGATGGAATATGTATTTAAGATGGATGGTTCGAGATGATAATCTTGATTTGGGACTTTGGAAAGGTGTTAATAAAAAAGATTTAATACTTCCTTTAGATACGCATACTTTTAAAGTATCACAAAAATTAGGCTTATTAGATAGACAAACTTATGATTTGAAATCAGCTTTATTAATTACAGAAAAATTGAAAGAGTTTGACAATCAAGATCCAATCAAATACGATTTTAGTTTGTATAGGTTAGGGCAAGAAAAGATATTTTGAGAATTAAGTAATCAAACTTTTGTTTGATTACTTATAGAAGTTATTTTTTTGATAAAACGGCAGATGAACCTGAACAAGTACAAGAATCATCTAATGTCATCTCTTCTTCACCTTCTTTTGAAACTAGTTGCCAATTGTTACTTAAGGCATCTTTTAATGACTTAAATCCATAATTTTTTATATTAATATCAATACATTTTTTAGAACAAGAAGCTTCACTTCCAGCATATCTCCAAGAGTCAAAAAAAGTCATTGTTTTTTGATCTTTTTTATTCAATATCATTCTAGTTTTCTGCTCTCTTGCAATTTCTCTTCTTTGAATCTCTGCTCTTTCTCTTTGCATTTTTTCAATAGTTTCAGGATTTAAAGACTTATTGTTTTTATAATTTTTGTAATAACCTATAGTTTGTTCATCAATACTTATTGAATAGATATAATCAGAACGATTTATTGATTGTTGTATAAAAAAATATGGCTCATTGTTTACTTCACAAACATTTGTTTTATTTTTATAATTTGATTTCATATAATCTTGGTTTATATAGAAATCTGTATAAATTAATTCACCTTTTTTCTCATTACAGAATTTTTCAAATTTAAATATCAAATTATCTGAATCTTCATTAGTTGTAATAGCAGATTTATTTTTGTAAAGTTTTTGATTTTCATCAAAATCAAATGAATCTTTCAATGTTTCTGTTAAATTTTTAGTTTTTGATTTACTATTTTTTTGTATAACTTTGTCAGCACAAGCACTTAAAAATATAGATGTTATAAAAATAAATAATCCTATTTTTAACATTTCTTTCATTTATGTTCCTTTGTAAATATTGTATGTAGTTACTATTTAGTAATAGATTTTAAAATTTAGACAAAATCTAAAATAAATTAGAAAATGGATTATAGACTATATTTCCATTCCATTTTCTAAAATGATTTTATTTCTTCCATTTTCTTTTGCTTGATATAAAAGCATATCTGCTTTTTGAAGAGTATTTTCATATGTATCAAAATTATTTCTTATTGCAACACCAGCAGAGAAAGTAACTTTGATTTTTTTGTCCTTATATAAAAAACTATTTTCAGTAACAATTGTTTTTATTCTTTTTAAAAATTGTAGTAATTCTCTATTTAAATTAAAATGGATGATTGCGACAAATTCTTCTCCACCATATCTTCCAATAATATCATGATCTCTAATGCTTTTATTTAAAATTTTTCCAAAAGTTGATAAAACAACATCTCCACATTCATGCCCATATGTATCATTTAATTTTTTGAAATGGTCTAAATCAAAAAATATTACAGCATATTGAGTTTTTATTCTATCGTAAGCACTTTCGATTCTTTTTACTTCATCGCTAAAAGCTCTTCTTGTCAAAAGACCTGTAAGGTGATCTTTCATATTTTCTATTTTTGTTTTACTTAATTCATCTTCAAGAGTTTTTACTTTTTCTTCAAGTTCTTGAACTTTTGTTTTACCTGTTTGAAGTTTATTTGTAACATCATTCATCTCTTTTTCAATTGATGTTGCTGCATTAATAAGTTCATTTTGTAACTTTGTAAGAGCTTCTAAACCATTTTCTTTTATACTTATTGCTTCAATTTTTTCTTTTATATTAAGTACATTTTTAGAACCTGAACCATTACTTGAAATAGCTTCATTTAAATATTCTTCCATTAATAAAACGAGTTTAGAAATATCTGAAGTTCTATCTATTACAACTTGTTTATCTCTCTCAAATCTTTTATTTATAAAATCTTCAATTTTAGATTGGATATCTTTATCAAATAAAAGATTAGGTTCTTTTTCAATCTTACAAAATAGTTGATCAATTTGTTCATCAGTTTTAGGACAAATAGAAGGTAATACTGATTTTTTAATCAAATTTGCCAAGTGTTGAACATTTTTTGAATTAACTCTTTTTAGCAAAAGAGGAATTAATTTTTCAGGCAAATCTAAATTATTTAATTTAACTTCTGCCTTTTCTTCATCACTTAAATAATTTAAGATATTTTCAAAATCATTATTCATTTATTATATCCTCTTAATTTTATCCTAAAAGTTTTTTTACCATTTCATTAATTCTTTTTCCATCAGCTACACCTGCAAATTTTTTTGTTGCATTTCCCATAACTTTTCCAATATCTTTCATTGAAGTTGCTTCTACTTGAGCAATAATCTCTTTCATTCCAGCTTCTAATTCCTCATCACTTACTTGTGTTGGCAGATATAACATAAATACATTTACTTGTGCTTGTTCTTGCTCAACTAAATCATCTCTTGATGCAGCTTTATATTGAGAAATTGATTCTTCTCTTTGTTTTATACCTTTTTGAATAAGTTTAATTACATCTTCATCATTTAAATCTTTTCTTTCATCAACTTCAATTTGTTTAATCATAGTATTTATA
>CAZDFZ010000105.1:0-5343 GCA_964504855.1 uncultured Aliarcobacter sp. | reverse complement strand
CAAAGAGCCATTTATTCTTAGACGAGATGAAGCATATATTGGTGTTTTAATTGATGATTTAGTTACAAAAGGAACAAATGAACCATATAGAATGTTTACTTCAAGAGCTGAGTATAGACTTCTTTTAAGAGAAGAAAATGCTGATTTAAGATTAAGTCAATATGGTCATAAATTAGGTTTAATTGATGATGAAACATTTAATAAAGTTGAGAATAAAAGAAAAGTTCTAAATGAAGCAATTGAATTTATGGCAAATGAATGGGTGACTTCAAAAAAAGAGACTTTAGAACTCCTTGAATCAATTGGTGAAGAAAAAATTAATGATAAAGTTTTACTTGTTGATTTAATTGGAAGAAATACAATTGATCCAACTAAATTTAATAAATTAGTTCCAAGTTTAGCACATATGAATGATTATTTAAAAGAGCAAATTATTATTGAGGCTAAATATTATAGATATATTCAAAAGCAACAAAAACAAATTGAAAAAATGAAAAAAATGTTAAAAGCTGCAATTCCTGATGATTTTAGCTATAAAGGATTACCTGGTTTATCAAATGAAGTTATCGAAAAACTTGAGAAACATAGACCACCAACGTTATACAACGCAAGTTTAATTTCAGGAATTACACCTGCGGCTCTTGATATTATTCACTTAAATCTTAATATTTTTTGTAAGAAGCAATAAAGATTGATGATGGATTAATAATCCATCACAATCTATATGTATATTTGATCAGGTTTTCCTATATAAAATCCTTGACAATAATCTATTCCTATCTCTTTTGTAATTAAATATGTAGATTCATCACTTACAAATTCAGCAACCGTTTTTGAACCTATTTTTTTTGCAAAATCTACTATAGTTTCTACAATAATTTTATGTTTATTATTATCTTTAATACCCTTTATCAAAGAACCATCTATTTTTATATAATCAATATTTAATTTCAAAATATGTTCAAAATTTGAATATCCTGTACCAAAATCATCTATAGCAATTTTTGCACCTAGTGCCTTCATTTGCATTATAAAATCACTAACTTCTTCATAATTTTCTATTCCTTCTGATTCTAAAATCTCAAAAATTATCCTAGAAGAGGTTTTTGTTGTAGTTATTGCTTTAATTATTTCATATACAGTATTAGGTTCTTTAATATCATCAATTGATAAATTTACAGAAAAATACTCATCTCTATTTTTAAATGTATTACAAGCTTGATTTATAACTTCTATTGTAATATGAGAATAAAGTTTTGTTTTCTTTGAAATACTTAAAAATTCTAAAGGAGGAATTACTAATCCATTTTTATCAATCATTCGAACCAAAGTTTCATACTTAACTATTTCTTTAGTATCTGCATTAACAATTGGTTGATAGTAGCATATAATTCTGTTATTTAATAATGCTTCTCTAATAGCACTTGCCGTTGCTATATTATCTTTGTATTTTTTTTCAATATTTGCATTTTCTTTATAAATTGATATTTTCAATTTATTTTCTTTTGAATAATGTAATGCAATATCTGTTTTAGTAAATAAATTACTTTTCTCTTTTGCTATACCAACTGAAAAACTAATTTGAACTTTTTCATTTTGTATATGAAATGTTTCTTCTTCAAAAAGTGCTAAGATATTTCTCACATTATGTTCTATTGTTTCTAAAGATATATCTTCATAATACAAAATTGCAAATTCATCACCATCAACTCTATAAGTTTCTAAATCTAGTTTAGAAAACCATAAAGAAATATCCTTTAAAATTTGATCACCATTTTCTGCACCAAAAAAATCATTTATTTCTTTAAAATCATCAATATTAAAAATTGCACAAGCAACAGGATGTTTTTTTGATATGTCAACAAAAAGTTTTTGTCTATTTTGTAATCCCGTTAATTGATCGTAAAATGCTAATTTTTCATTCTGTTTCTCAAGCATTACTTGAGTTGTAATATCTCTTCCACTTCCAATTGTACCTATTAATTTTCCAAAAGAGTCATGCAAAGGAGCTTTATGTACTTCAAGATAAACTAACTCACCTTTTATATTACCAAACTCTTCAAATATCATTGGTTTCATATTTTCTAAAACAATATAATCTGAATTAAAACATAATTCTCCAAACGTATGCCAATCCTTATTTTCAGGATGTTTATTTCTTTCTCTAGTAGCGAAAAAAACATCATTCTTACCTAATACTTCATCTGGAGTAGCCATTAATAAATTATTACAAATTTTTTCATTTGCATATAAATAATTACCTTCCAAATCTTTTGCCCATAACATATCAGGTAAATGTTTCGAAATTAACTTTAAAAAGTTGTCAGATTGAAGAAGAGTAGAATCCATATAACTTCCTTTTAAAAATTATAATATTTTGAAATTGCTAATATAACAAATTTTTTTATCTTACTTATTTAATTATAAATCTTTGTTGAATATTTTCTATTTTTCTTTTTTAAATTGATTTAACTACTCTATTTAAGTCTATTTTGTAAATATTTTTTATAGAATAAAATTAATTTAAATAATTAATTTTTTTCAAAGGTTTATAAATGCAATTATATTTTTATGCAAAAAGTGGTCATACAGTAGGACTTGAAGAGACAAAAAGATGTGCAGCAATTGCAAATCAATTAAAAGAATTTAATCCAATATTATGTACAAGTGATTTTAGAGCAGGAGCATTCGCAAAAGATAACTTCGGTATTAAAAAATATGTAAATATTGATGTTGTAAGGAATCTACATAATATCATGCAAAAAGGTGATATTTTGATTTATGAAACACCAGAAGTAAATGAAATAATGAAAGAAGAAATGAAAGAATATTGTTCATTACTTTATGGAATAAATGATGAATTATCTGGAATAATAGTTGATACAACTATTTATGCAAATGTAGAGAATCCTTCTTTAGAAAAAACAATCTTTTTTGGAGATGATGACTATAACAATCTTTTCCTAGATATGGCAAAAGAATCTGGAAAATTTGATTTAAATCTTTTAATAGGACACTATTTCTTTTTAGGAAATGAAAAAATATTTGCTGAACATTTCTCAAATGTTATTGATGAAGAAGAGTATGTTTCAACTATTCAGAATTCAAAATATCTTTTAACAGCATCGTTACAAACAGCACTTGAATCATTAGCTTGTGGGAATAAACCTGTTTTATTTAAAAGAGTAGATAAAAATTATAATGAAGAATTAATCAATAAATTAAATCTTCCATTTATAGAATCTGCTAGTTTAGAAGAATTAATAAATGATTTTGAAAATATCATAAATAATTATCCAACAATTACAAATTTTCAAATAACAAATTTTGATAATATTATTTTAGAAATAAAAGAAAAAATTGAATTATTCAAGAAAATGACGCAATTATAAGTAATATAAAGCAAGTTTTATAATTTATACTTATAATTGATTATGCAAATTATAAGGTTCCTTTATATAAAATTAGAAAAAAGTATAAAGGCTTTGTAATGAACGAAAAAAATGAGTTTTTAAATAAAACTCCTTATAGATACAGAAGGTACATTGGTTATATCATCGCAACAACAATTGCTTTGAGTCTACCATTTATTAGAATAAATGAAAATCATGTTTTTCTATTATCTTTTGATAAAAAACAGTTACATTTATTAGGAATAGCTTTTGATATGCAAGAGCTATATTTAATGCCATTTTTATTAATGTTGCTATTTTTAGGTATTTTTGCTGTAACTTCACTTGGAGGTAGAGCTTGGTGTGGATGGGCATGTCCTCAAACTATCTTTAGAGTAATTTATAGAGATTTAATAGAATCAACTCTTTTAGGTCTTAGAAGAATTAAAAATAAACAAAAAGACCCTGATTTATCTAAAGCAGAAAATAAATCAAAAAAAGTTCTTGGTATTATTATTTGGTCTTGTTTAGCAATACTTGCAGCATCTGATTTTATGTGGTTTTTTGTTCCACCAGAAGATTTCTTTGCTTATTTACAAGATCCTAGTGAACATTTATTTTTAATTATTTTTGTTTTAGCTATTGCTGCATTTTTAGTTTATGATGTAATATTTTTAAAAGAAGAATTTTGCGTATATATCTGCCCTTATTCAAGAGTTCAATCAGTTTTATATGATAATGACACTATTCAAGCTATTTACTCAACAAATAGAGGAGGTATAATTTACAACGAGCAAAAAGAAAAAATGGTTTTCAAAGTAAAAGATTTACCTGATTCTGCTAATGAATGTACTACATGTGAATCTTGTGTTACTGTTTGTCCAACACATATAGATATTAGAAAAGGTTTACAACTTGAATGTATAAATTGTCTAGAATGTGTTGATGCTTGTACTCAAGTAATGGGGAAATTAGGAAAACCATCTTTAGTTCAATGGTCAAGTACAAATGAAGTAAAAAATAACATTCCAACAAAAATGATTAGAAAATCAACAATAATGTATTTTGTTGCCTTAATTACAGTTATTGGTCTTTTATTTGTTATGGGTGGAGAAAAAGAGCATATGCTTTTAAATATTAATAAAACAACAGAACTTTATAAAATAAAAGAAAACAATGTGATTGCTAATAATCTTTTATTATTATTCCAAAATACTGAATCAAAAACACTTACTTATGATTTAGAAATTGTTGATAATGCAGATATAAAAATCACTAGATTTGAACCATTTACATTAAGTCCAGGTAAGTTAGTTAAAAAAGTTGTTATCCTTGAAACTGATAAAGTTTTAGTAAGTGATAATACAAAAGATACACCTATAACAATCACGTTAAAAGCATATGCAAAAGAAGACCCACAAAATGTAGTGGTATATAGAAAAGCAATATTTGTTTATCCAAGATTAGATAAATTAAAATAATACCTTACTAGATAAGAATTTTCTTATCTAGTATTCTACAAAATCTGATTAACTTACTTATCAACAAAACTTAGATACAATCGCGATTATATAATCATCAACTATTTTATGGAGTATTTTTAATGACAAAATTCATTTTTGTAACGGGTGGAGTTCTTAGTTCACTAGGAAAAGGTATAACATCTGCTTCTATTGCAACAATATTAAAACAATCTGGCTTCAAAGTAAGCATGCTAAAAATTGACCCTTACTTAAATGTGGATCCAGGAACTATGAGTCCATTAGAACATGGAGAAGTTTTCGTTACAGCAGATGGTGCTGAAACAGATTTAGACTTAGGAAACTATGAAAGATTTATTGATAAAACTTTAACTGCAAAAAACTCTTTTACAACAGGTCAGGTTTACCAAAGTGTAATTAAAAGAGAAAGAGAAGGTGGATATTTAGGTAAAACTATTCAAATTATCCCT
>CAZDFZ010000104.1:0-5365 GCA_964504855.1 uncultured Aliarcobacter sp. | reverse complement strand
AAGCAAATGAAGCACCTACTAAAAACATCAGTGTTCCAAAAAATACAAAAGGAATAACTAATTTTTTTTCATGGTCATAAAGTCCTGATGCAAAAAACAACCATAATTGCCAAAATATAACTGGCAATGAAACTATAAATCCAGCAAAAAATGCAACTTGTAAAGCTGTAAAAAAAGTCTCTTGAATTTCAACAGCAACCATTTGAGAGTTTTTAGGAAGAGATGCTTCAACAGGAACCATCATCCAATTTAAAATTGGCTCATAATATGAAAAACATACAAAAAACATAACCACTACAGTTATTGTAGAAATAACTAGTCTTTTTCTTAAGTCTGCTATGTGGGGTTTTAAATCTTCAAACATTAGGCATTAACCTCTTTTTTTTCATCTTTTTTAAATGAAACTTTTTCTTGTTTCTCTTCTTCAATTTTGTTTATTTTATTATCAATAGAAGTAGCTGTGTGTAAATCATCATTCATAATATCTTTTAATCCTAAATCTATTTTTGTATCAGCAACTAATGAAGTTTTCGTATCTTCTATCTGAGCTTTAAATTTATTAGCCTCCGCTTTCATTTCACTAATATTTAGTTCATTATCAAGTGTAGCCTTAGCATCAGCAATACCTGTTTTGAATTTATTAATAAATTTTGCAATTTCTACCATTGCTGTTGGTAATTTTTCAGGTCCCAATGCAATAATTGCAACTAGGGCAATTAATAAAATTTCCGTAAAACCCATTCCAAACATTTGTAACTCCAGTATCTATTTAAAGGAAAAGATTTTACCTAAAATTTGATAAAATCCAACAAAATCTAAAAATAGGTAAAAAAATGGAAATAATTGTTTTAATTGTAGTTATAGCAATTTTATTTTTAATAGGTAAAAACTATAAAACTGAAGAGTTTAAAAATATAAATTTAAAAAGAAAAGAGATTTTTCACGGTGATTTATTGCATCATGAAGCAGGACTTTTAGTTGCTCTTATGGCAAAAGTTTCAAAAGCAGATGGAAAAGTTTGTGAATTGGAAGCTGAAGTTTTAAAACATACTTTTACAGATATTTCTTCTCATTTTGAAAATGCTGATGAAGTTAGAGAAAAATTAAAAAAATTATACGATATTGAAAAAAATAGTTTTGATAACTTAATTGATATTTGTAATAAATTATACAATTTAACAAGAAATGAATATCATAAACGTGTTAAAATCATGGAGTATTTACTGAATTTAGCATTTATTGATAAAGAATTTTCAGATGCAGAAAAGATGATAACAGAAGATATATCAAATGCTTTAAAAATAAAAATTGAAGATTTTAATAATTTAATAAATACTTTTGAAGCTTTTTACGCTCAACAAGCTTCAAATAAAGCTCTTAGTTTAGAAAAAGCTTATGAAATATTAGAATCAAAACAATCTGATGATGCGGCTACTTTAAAGAAAAATTATAGAAATTTAGTTAAAAAATATCATCCAGATATTATTTCAGGACAGGGAGCAGCTCAAAATATTATAGATGAAGCAACACGAAAACTTCAGGAAATTAATGAAGCTTATGAGCTTATAAAAAAAGATAAAGGTATATAAGTGATACTTGGATTTAGTGAAGATTATGAAGTTTGTAATTGTAAAAAAGTATCTATAAAAGATATTTTTGATGCAATTAGTGAAAAAAATGCTTCTACTTTAGGAGAAATACAAGATATTACAACTGCTGGAACGGATTGTAGGTATTGTGTTTTTTCTGAAGCTGATCAGGGAAAAATGAAAAAAAAGATTTACTGTAAAGATATATTAAATGAATTTAAAAAGGATATTATAAATGGCTAGAAATTTTCCACACTCTTATGAGGTTTGTACTTGTAAACATGTAACACTTGGTGAAATAATACACGCAATTAAAGAAAAAAACGCTAAAACACTAGATGATTTAGCTGATTTAACTGATGCTGGAAGTTGTTGCAAATCTTGTAAAAATCCACAAAGTGATATTGGTGCTACTAAAATGGAGTTATATTTAGAAGAGATACTAAATAAGTTTAATAAATAAAGCAAAAATATGAAAAAAGAAATTATTGAAAACATAAAAGAACTTATAAAAATAAATCCAGATGATACAATAGAAATAAATCCAAACTATTTAGAATATTTTGAAGTGGAAGAACTTTTGGATATTCAAAGACAACTTGAATTGAAAAAAAAGGATATTTCTAAAATTACGAATAATTATTTAGACGAAATTTATCAAAAAACAAAAAAAGATGAGCTATAATTACTTAATAAAGGATTAAGATTGAAAAACTGGAAAAAAATTAAGGAAGATTTAATAAATTTCTTAAAAACTGAAGTTGAAAAAACAGGATTAAAAAAAGTTACAGTTGGTCTATCAGGTGGCTTAGATTCAGCAGTTGTTGCAGTTTTATGTAAAGAAGCTTTTGAAGATAATTTAAATTGTGTTTTAATGCCTTCTCAATTTTCTTCAAAAAGTTCTAATGATGATGCTATTGAACTTTGTAATAAATTTGATATTAAATATGAAATTATCTCAATTGAACCAATGGTAAGGGCATTTATAAACAATATGCAAGAAGATAGATTAAGAATTGGTAACTTTAGTGCAAGAATGAGAATGTCAGTTTTATATGATGTATCTTCAAGAGAAAAATCATTAGTAGTTGGAACTTCAAATAGAAGTGAGTTGCTTTTGGGATATGGAACTATTTTTGGTGATATTGCTTGCGCAATTAATCCAATAGGTGAGATTTATAAAAGTGATGAGTTTGAATTTGCAAAAATTTTAGGTGTTACGGATGCAATTTTAAATAAGGCTCCAAGTGCTGATTTATGGGAAGGTCAAAGCGATGAAAATGAGCTTGGTCATACATATAAAGAGATGGATGATTTATTAAAAGAGATGATTGACAATAATAAATCAAAAAATGAATTAATAAATATGGGATTTGAAGAGAATTTTATTGACAAAATTTCATATAGAGTAAAAGCAAATGCTTTTAAAGGTAAATTACCAACAATAGCAAAAATAAGGTGGAATTAATTTATGGCAAATAAAAATATTGCAATATATAAAGCAACTATAGATAATGATGAACTAAGATCAGTTTTAGAAGGAAAAAATGAGTTATAAAAAGTTATAGACGTTGAAGAGAATATGGTTAAATTTATAGGTGCAAAATATGCAATAGCAACTGCGACTTCTACTGCTGCAATTCATTTAGCTTTAAGTGCTATAAAATTAAAAA
Source organism: uncultured Aliarcobacter sp. (assembly GCA_964504855.1). Classification (GTDB taxonomy): domain Bacteria; phylum Campylobacterota; class Campylobacteria; order Campylobacterales; family Arcobacteraceae; genus Aliarcobacter. The sequence goes on along the minus strand of CAZDFZ010000104.1, from coordinate 2,103 downwards.
GAGGTGACAAGATACTTATGTCTGTAAACTCTTTTGTAAATTTACCAGAAGTTGTAAGACACTTTGATGCTGAACCTATTTTTATTGATATAAATATGGAAGATATGAATATTGATATTGATAAATTTGAAGAGGCTTTAGCAAACAATGATTCTAAAAAACTAAGAGGTGCAATAATCACTTTTATTGGTGGTCAAGCTCCTGATTTAGATAGAATTTATGATATTGCAAAAAAATATGGAATTATTTTAATAGAAGATTGTAGATCAAGTCTTGGTGCTACATATAATGGTAAAAGAGTTGGAAATCTAAGAGCTGATATGACAATTTTTTCAACAAATCCATCAAACTCTAAATATGCTATAAGTCGTTCTGGTATTATTGTTACGAATAATGATGAAATAGCTGCACGTGCAAAACTTTTAAGAACACATGCTCTTACAACAACTTATGATAGTTATGGAAACTTAGATTATGTTTATGATGTAGATGATATTGGACATAAATATGATTTATCTGAACTTGATGCTGCTTATGCACTAGCACAACTTAACAAAACAGAAAAATTTATAAAAAGAAGAAAAGAGATAGCAAAACTTTATGAGAAAAGATTATCAGGTGTAAAACATATTACAATTTTACCTCACAAAGAAGAACATATATTTACACAATTTATTATAAAAATTTCAAGAAATAGGGATGCTTTTGCACGAGCTTTAAAAGAAAGAGGTGTATCAACAGGACTTAATTATATTCCATTGCATCTTTTATCTTATTATAAAAATAAGTATTCTATAAAAATTACTGCCTTTTCAAATGCATTGAATAATTATCAGCAAATACTTTCACTTCCAATATATGCTGGACTTACTGATGAAGAAGTAAATTATGTTTGTGACCAAGTAATTAGTGTTGCATCTGAGTGGATATAAAATAAATTGAAACAAAAACTACATTTATGGATTGAAGATTATCTCTTCTTTCCAAATACTTTCCAAAAAATAATATCATTTCTATTACTTCCATTAACTTTTATTTATATGTTAATTATTCTAATTAAACGTGCAATGGCAAAAGAAATAGAATTTGCAATTCCAATAATTTCTGTTGGAAATATAATAGTTGGAGGAAGTGGTAAAACTCCAGTAACTATAAAATTAGCTTCAAATTATGAAAATGCTTGTGTAATTTTAAGAGGTTATGGAAGAGATTCTAAAGGATTATTTGTAGTTTCATTAAATGGAAAAATTTTACAAGATGTGAAAACTTCTGGAGATGAAGCTATGCTTTTAGCAAATTCTTTACCAAAAGCTACAATTATTGTAAGTGAAAATAGAATACGGGCTATTTTAAAAGCAAAAGAGTTAGGTTGTAAAATAATTTTCTTAGATGATGGTTTCTCAAAATATAAAATTGCCAAATTTAATATTTTACTTAGACCAAAAGATGAACCAACTAATATTTTTTGTTTACCAAGTGGTGGATATAGAGAACCAAAAGGTTTTTATGCACAAGCTAACATAGAATTAGTTGAAGGAAAAGATTTTAAAAGAGTTATTAGTATAAAAAAAGATGGAAAGATTTGTGAACTTCCTACTAAAACTATACTTTTAACTGCAATTTCAAAACCAAAAAGATTGTTAGAATTTTTACCAGAAAATACAGAAATGATTTCATTTGCTGATCATTATACTTTTACCAAAGATGATATATTAAAAATTGAAAAAGAGTATAAAGATTATGCAATAATCACAACAGGTAAGGATTTTGTAAAATTAAAAGAATTTGATATTAAAAATCTTTATTTAATGGATTTAGATATAGAAATATCTTCAAATGTTGATTTTACTTTAATGGATGAATATATAAATAGTTTTAACAAATAGTCGCTTTGACTATTTATTATTTTAGATAGTTTTAGAGAATCTTCTTTTATCTTCAGGGATTCTATTTAAATATGCATCAAATGGCATACATATATTTCTAATAAGCATAGTTCCCGTTTGAGAAACTTCAATTTTATCATCAGAAATTTTCAGTAACTCTGCTTCTTCAAACTCTTTTAAAGCTTCAATTGCATCACTAAAATACTCTTTAAAATTT
>CAZDFZ010000103.1:1554-5450 GCA_964504855.1 uncultured Aliarcobacter sp. | reverse complement strand
GAGAATTAGCTGGAATTTGGATTGGATTTGTACTATTTTTATATTTATATTTTTCTGGTCAATCAAGTAGTGTACATCTTCCATACGCTGCTGCTTTAGCACTTGCAGGAATTATGGCATCAGCAAATATGGCTACAAAAAATATTATTCCTTTATTAAATAATATAGAAAAATTTGTTGGAGTTTGGGGTTCTGTTTGGATTGGAAGTATGATGTCTTCACTTACGGGAGCTGCTTCTAGTGTATTTATTTGCAGATATTTACTAAGTCGAGTGGAAGATAAAAACAGACCAGAAGTTGCTACAAGACTAGCAGCTGGAATTGGTATGGGAAATGGAATTTTACCTTTTGTCGCTCCTCCTATCCTTATCGTGTGGGCATTATTGCAAGATAAGTTAAATTGGAGTTTGGCAGATCTGTTTTTGATGGTAGGAATCCCATCTATTATTTATAGTGGATTTATCACTTTTAAAATCAAAAAACTTGTAAATGTAGTAACTTTGACAAAAAAGAATGATAAAGTTTTTTCAATTTGGGTAGTTTTATTAATGATTGTAATTGTAGGAAATATCATCACTTATGAAAGTTCATTTATGATGTTTACAAATGCAATAGTAGCAATTTTAGGAGTTGTAAAAGGAGCTGATTTTACAGAAAAATGGCAACCAGTAATTCTTGGATTACTTCTTATGGCTCTTGAAATAATTGGACATATGGCAGATCCATTTATAACTTGGTTGGTAAATATTGCAATTCCTACAGATATGCCTGTTTTGGCTTTAGGAATTATTCTATTTATTTCAACAGCCGTTGTATCTCATTTTGCAGATAATGCACTTGCTAGTAGAATATTTGTAGCAGTTATTTTTAGTATGCCTGTTGCTGTTACAAATGGTTCATTTTTGATTGCATCAGTATTAATCGGAGCTTTATTTGGAGGATTTTTATTAATTCCTGGAAATATACCAAATTTCCCAATAGCAAGAATCCTAAGTGTTGACTCAGCTGTTTGGTTTAAATCAGCCATTAAAATATATTGGACAGCAATACTTCCAATAGCTTGGATTATGATGTTGTATTATTTTTTTTAAGTAAATTTAATGTCTCTAATATCAACATAGCTTCCAGAAGCAAAATCATCTAATTTTTGAGTAAATTTAAAAATTTTTTGAGCAGTTTCTTGGGGAGTTTGAATTATTCCTTCATTTAGCTTTTTAACAGACGGAAAAATATTTTCATCTAAATCAAATCTAATATAATCAGTCATAGGTGTTTTTACAACACCAGGAGCTAAAGCTATTATTTTTGTATTAATCATTTCATTTGAGTATAAATTTACAAGCATATTTACGCCTGCTTTTGATAAAGAGTAAGCTCCCCAACCTTTATATCCATTTTTTGAAGCTCCTGAAGAAATAACAATGATATTTTTTACTTTTATATTCATCAATATATCTAATATTTCTTTATTTGCATAAACATTTAAGCTATAAACTTTGTTTAATTCATCTATTGATAAATCATTTAATAATTTTATTTTTCCAAGCATTCCAGCATTTAAGAAAACAGTATCAAGCTCTTTTGTATCTTTTATAAAATCTGATAATTGAGTTTTAATCTCTGAAATATCAGATAAATCAAAACTTTTATGAATGAAATTTTGATTATTTATTTTTGGTATATTTCTACTTATTCCATAAACTTTAAACTTTTTTGATAAATAATAATTTGTTAAAGCAAGACCAAGTCCAGAACTACAGCCTGTTATTAATATGTTTTTTTGCATGATAGATTAATCCACTGTTTAGAATGTATTTAGTATATCATTCTCGTAAAAAATGCTTACTTAAACAAGAAGCGTATAAGTTTTATTTAGCTATGATAAAAATCTAAATTATTTAAGTAGTAGGAAATAAATTTGCAAGAAAAACAATATATGGAAGATGAAATAGATTTAAAAGAGTTGTTCAATACACTTTGGCAAAAAAGATTATTTATATCTATTTTTACGTTAGTTATTACACTTTTAGCAGGAATTTATGCGTATAATAAAACACCAATATTTGAAGTAAAGTCAATTATGGAAATAGGGTTTATTGAAAAGCAACTTGTTGAAGAACCATCTATTTTAGAACAAAAATTAAATATTATATTTAGTGTTGATGATAAAAGTATAAATAATAATCCTGAAAAAGGAATTATTTCTTCTATTACACAAGTAAAAACAGTTAAAAACTTTATTGAAGTAAAAACTGAAGCTATTTCAAATGAAATTGCAATATCAAAAAGTAAAGAAATTTTAGAATATACTCAAAAACTTTATGATCCAAAAATTCAACAATATTTAGCTGTTACAAACATAGATATTTCAAATATAGAAAAGGAAATAAGTTTTTTAAAAAATGAAAAAATCAAAATGTTAACTGAAAAAGTTGAATCAAGTAGAGCTAGTCTTGAAAAATATAATAAAGAAATAAATTCTCTGTATAAATTAAACAACAATGATAAAATATCTTCAATGATAGTTTCTGTTCAAATGGTAAATTATCAAAATCTAATAGAAAATGCACAAAATGTTTTAAAAGCATCATCATTGGAAATTGAACAGATTTTAAAAGATGCGATACCAAAACTTGAACAAAAAAAAGAAATTATGTCATTTAAAATCTCTGAACAAAATCTTACAAATACAAGATTAGTTGGTGATTATATTATAAGCAATTATCCATCAAAACCAAAAAAATCTTTGATTATAGTTGTAAGTTTTATCACAGGATTTATTTTATCTATTTTTATAGTATTTTTTATGAAATTTATAAAAAGTTTTAGGAATTAAAATTTTAAAATTGTATTTCAATTTTATATAATGAAATTAATAGTAGGAGATTTAAAATGAAAGGAATAATATTAGCAGGAGGAAGTGGAACAAGACTTTACCCTATTACAAAAGGGGTAAGTAAACAGTTAGTTCCTATTTATGATAAACCTATGGTTTATTATCCATTATCTGTTTTGATGCTTGCAGGTATTAAGGAAGTTTTGATTATAACAACTCCTCAAGATCAACAAAGTTTTATTAATCTTCTTGGAGATGGAAGTGATTTAGGAATGACATTTGAATATGTAATCCAACCAAGTCCAGATGGATTAGCACAAGCTTTTATCTTAGGTGAAGAATTTTTAGATGGTGATGATGCTTGTTTAGTTCTTGGAGATAATATTTTTTATGGTCATGGTTTAACGAAACTTCTTGCTCAATCAGTAAAAAATGTAAAAGAAGATAAAAAAGCAACAGTATTTGGTTATTATGTAAGTGATCCTGAGAGATATGGAGTCGCTGAGTTTAATGATAATGGTGATGTTATAAGCATAGAAGAGAAACCAACAGATCCAAAATCAAACTATGCAGTTGTAGGATTATACTTTTATCCTTCTGATGTGGTTAAAAAAGCGAAAGATGTAGTTCCAAGTCCAAGAGGTGAACTTGAAATCACAACTTTGAATCAAGATTATCTAAATGAATCAAGATTAAAAGTGGAACTTATGGGAAGAGGATATGCTTGGCTTGATACAGGAACTCATGAAAGTTTACTTGAAGCTTCAAGTTTTATTCAAACTATTGAAAATAGACAATCACTAAAAGTAGCATGCTTAGAAGAAATAGCCTATGAAATGGGATATATTTCAAAAGAAAAACTTTTAGAGCTTGCTCAACCACTATCTAAAAATCAATATGGTCAATATTTGATAAAAAGAGCAAATCAGCCAAGAAGGGTTATTTGATATGCAATTTGTAAGAACTAATATTCCTGATGTGATAATTATTGAACCAAAAGTACATGGTGATGATAGAGGATATTTTGTAGAAACATTTAGAGCTGATAAATTGGAAGAAT
>CAZDFZ010000103.1:0-1544 GCA_964504855.1 uncultured Aliarcobacter sp. | reverse complement strand
ATTTTTAGGTTATAAAATAAACTTCTGCCAAGATAATGAATCAAAAAGCTCAAGAGGTGTTCTTAGAGGATTACATTATCAACTTCCTCCATTTGCCCAAACAAAACTAGTTAGAGTTATTTCTGGACGAGTACTTGACGTGGCTGTAGATATAAGAAAAAATTCGTCTACTTTTGGACAACATGTAGCTGTTGAATTAAGTGCAGATAATAAAAAACAACTTTTGATTCCAAGAGGTTTTGCTCATGGCTTCGTTGTTCTTGAAGATAATACTATATTTGCTTATAAAGTAGATAATTACTATAGCCCTGAATGTGATAGAGGAATAGCCTTTGATGATGAAAATCTGAATATAGATTGGATAGTAAAAAAAGAAGAATTAAATCTTTCTGCAAAAGATAAAACTCAACCAAAATTAAATGAAACAAATGATTTATTTGAATTTGAAGTGAATTATTATGTTTAATATTTTAGTAACAGGTTCAAATGGACAAGTTGGAAGCGAATTAAAAGCTTTATCTTCGAATTATAATTATAATTTTTTCTTTACAGATAGAAATACTATAGATATTACAAATAAAGAAAGCATTAGATCTTTTTGCCAAACAAATGATATCAATGTTATTATTAATTGTGCAGCATACACAGCAGTTGATAAAGCTGAATCAGATGAAATAAATGCTGATTTAGTAAATAGAAAGGCTGTTAAAAAACTATCAATTGCATCGCAAGAATTGAATATAAAACTTATACATATTAGTACAGATTATGTATTTGATGGTAAGAATTTTAAACCTTATTGTGAACAATATAAAACAAATCCACAAGGAATTTATGGAAAAACGAAACTTGATGGTGAAACAGAAATGATAAGTATAAATCCAAAAAATTCTATAATTATTAGAACTTCATGGGTATATTCAAGCTTTGGAAATAATTTTGTAAAAACTATGCTTAGACTTGGGCGTGAAAAAGAGTCATTAGGAATAATCTTTGATCAAGTAGGAACACCAACTTATGCAAAAGATTTAGCAAAAGTTATATTAGGTATATTACCAAAAATTAATAATGAAAAAGTAGAAATATATAACTTCTCAAATGAAGGAGTCCTATCATGGTATGATTTTGCAAAGGAGATTATGAAAATGGCAAAATTAGATTGCAAAATCAATCCAATAGAAACATTTCAGTATTCAACACCAGCAAATAGACCACATTATTCATTGTTGAATAAATCAAAAATAAGATTAGCCTTTAATATAGAAATACCATATTGGAAAGATAGCCTAGAAGAGTGTTTAAAAATAATGGGAGAAAGAAAGTAATGCAAAATAAAAATATATTACTAACAGGAACAGCAGGTTTTATAGGTTCAAATTTTGTACCTTATTTTCTAGATAAATATCCCCAATATAATTTGATAAACCTAGATCTTCTAACATATGCAGGAACTCTTGATAACCTAACAGAGAGTGAAAATAACCCTAGATATAAATTTATAAAAGGTGATATCTGTAATAGAGAATTAATAGAATTTATATTTA
>CAZDFZ010000102.1:0-5599 GCA_964504855.1 uncultured Aliarcobacter sp. | reverse complement strand
AATACTAAAGTAAATATTCATTGGTGTGACAGTGAAAGAATCGAAGATGTTGGAGCTTATGAAATAATTGGAAAAGCTGATGGTATTTTAGTTGCAGGTGGATTTGGACACAGAGGTGTTGAAGGAAAACTAGCAGCAATCAAATATGCAAGAGAAAATAAAATTCCTTATCTTGGAATTTGTCTTGGAATGCAGTTATCAATTATTGAATTTGCAAGAAATGTATTAGGTCTTGAAGATGCAAATTCTATCGAATTTGATCCAGATACAAAAAATCCAATGATTTACTTAATTGATGAATTTATTGACCAAAGTGGAAATAAACAATTAAGAACTCATGAATCACCAATGGGTGGTACAATGAGACTTGGAGAATATCCATTTGAACCATTAAAAGGTACAAAACTACAAAAAGCTTATGGAAATGATGAAGTATATTACGAAAGACATAGACATAGATATGAAGCAAATCCAAAATATAAAGAAGCTTTAGAAAATGCAGGAATGATAATCTCTGGACAATCAAATGGTTTAATTGAAGCTGTTGAACTAAAAGATCATCCTTGGTTCGTTGGTGTTCAATTCCATCCAGAATTTACATCACATTTAGAAACACCAAATCCTATTATTTTAGAGTTTGTAAAACAATCTAACAAACAAAAATAATATTATATGTCTAAAATTACAAAAAATAGACTTTTTGAACTGCTGTCAGCAAGACACTTGAATAATCCTTATTCAAGACTTGCTGATCTTCCAACTCCAGAAAAATTCAAAGATATTGATATTGCTTGCAAAAGAATTAAAAAAGCTATTTTAGAAAAAGAGACTATTACTATTGTTGGTGATTATGATGTTGATGGAGTTATATCAACTACAATTATGCTTGATTTTTTTAATACTATTAATGTAAAAGTAAATCATATTATTCCTAATCGATTTGAACATGGTTATGGCTTATCAACAAAAATAGTTGATTTAATAGATGAAGGATTAGTAATAACTGTTGACAATGGTATTTCTGCTTATGATGCTAGTGTAAAACTAAAAGAAAAGAACATTGATTTAATAATTACTGATCATCATACAGTTGGTGAAAAAATACCACTTGCTCTTGCTATTATAAATCCCAAACAAGCTGATTGTAATTTTGAATTTAAAGATATTTGTGGAGCACAAGTTGCTTGGTATTTATGTGCAGCAATAAAAAAAGAGATGAATCTTGATGTAAATATGTCAAATTTCCTTGATTTGCTTTGTGTTGCTATAATTGCAGATATTATGCCTATGACAGCACTTAATTATACTATTGTAAAACAAGGTTTAAAAAAAATTAAAACCTCAACAAGAGAAGCTTTTAAAAAATTAAATGAAATTATGGCAAAAGAAGTTTTTGTTTCAGATGATGTGGGTTTTTTTATTGCACCAAAATTAAATAGTGCAGGAAGAATGGATGATGCTAGTATTGCATTATCTTTTTTACTCTCAAAAACATCAAATGATGCAAATGAAACATTATCTCTTTTAGATGAATTAAATAATTATAGAAAATCTTTGCAAGAAGAGATATCTAAAAAAGCTGATTTAAAAACAGATATTAATGATAATGCTGTTGTTGTATGGGGTGAGAATTGGCATGAAGGAGTAATAGGAATTGTTGCTTCAAAGCTTTCAAATTTGCATAAAAAACCAGCTTTTATTTTTTCTATTCATAATAATATTGCAAAAGGAAGTGCAAGAGCAAATGCCAATATAAATTTATATGATATTATCTCTAAAGCTTCTCATTTATTACAAGGTTTTGGTGGACATAAGAATGCTGCTGGGTTATCATTAAATGCTTCTAATTTAGAAGAGTTTAAAACTATCATAAATAAAGAATTAGAAAACTCAAAAGAAGATTTACATATAGAACCAATTACTCTTGGCGAACTTGATGTTTCAAGTGTAGATTTAGAATTTTTATCAATAATAGAGCAATTTGAACCTTATGGATTGGAGAACCACCGACCAATTTTTAAGATTTCAAATACAACATTAGTAAAATGTGATTTAATTGGAAAAGATAAAAATCATTTAAAATTAACTTTAAATAGTGATGGAGTAATATTTGAAGCGTTAAAATTTAATGATTCTAATACTAATTTTTCTAAAAATTTAAATTTAATTGTAAGCGTAAGCAAAAATGAGTTTAGAGGAGAAATAACTCCTCAATTTTTAATTCAAGATATTCTATAAAACTACGTGTGGTCGATAGCTAGAAGAAGGCTGCTTTCTATCATCACCTAAGTTTTGTTTTTCACCTTCTAAATCAAGTATCTCAGCATCAATATCTGTTCTTTCATAAGATGAAGATAGTATATTACCGTTTCTTATATCAATCAGTTTTATGAAAAGATTTAAACTTTTATTTGTAAGAGAATACGTTCCCACAACAGCATATCTTTCTTTTGTAATTTTGCTTGTAGCTATATTATCTTTATTTCTAGTTAATATATTAAATCCACTACCACCAAATTCAAATTCCTTACCTAACTCTATCTCTCTTACAACAATATTTTGAGAAACTAAGCTATCTTTCAACATACTAGATAATAAGAATCCTAATTGTGATTTATTTTTTAATTTATCTAAATTTACAAAATCAGATACTAATACAACTTCTTCAGCAGATACATTTTTTTTAATTTTACTAGCTGATTCATCAACTAACTTAGAAACTAAAGAATGAAAATTATTTGAACCATTAATAGGGTTTTTATATGAACATGAAGTAAAGAAAAGAGAAAGGAAAAGGGAAAATGTAATAAATTTTATTTTCCCCAATGAATTAAGCAACATTTATTATCGCTCTTTAACTATATTAATAGTTCTTGCAGGAGCACAATCTCTAAAAATAATACAATCTTCTTTTACGTTATGAACATAAGTTGCTCTAGCAGTTGTTATTATTTTACCTGTAATGTTATCAATAACTCTAGCATTCAACATAACTTTTCCTGGTTGTCGTGAGTAAGTCCCAACAACAACATAAGTATCAGGTATTTTACTTTTTAATTCATGAGGTTTTCTTGAGATAAAATATTCTCCTTCATCATTTACTGAAACAGCCATTTGCCCTCTGAATTCAATGATTTCAAAGCCTTTATTTGAAAGTTCATTTATTAAACTTTCACTTACAACCCTACCAAACTCCGTAGTTTTTTTAAATTCATCAAGTCTTACAAAAGATGTAATTAAAACTGGTTTATTAGAATCAAATTTTTTATTTTCTAACATTTGAGCAGATAAAGAAGCAATAGTAGACTCTAATGTATCTTGAGTTGTTACATTCTTTTGCATATCAGCTGCAACTTCTAAATGCTGTTTAGTTGTTTGTACTTTATCATTTTCTTTTAAAATAACTTCATTGTTAGTTGCAACACAACCAACCAACATAAACATAAAAGAACCTATTATTATATTTGACTTAAGAATATTTTTAATCATTAAAATCCCCTTTTCACAATTATTTAAATTTTATTTAAACTTAGCTTAGATATTCTTGAATAATAACTTAATCATCTTGAACAAAATTATATTAAAGGGAATTTATGTCAAAAATAATCGTACCGATCTCAAATGGATTTGAAGAAATAGAAGCAATTACAATAATTGATATTTGTAGAAGAGCAAATATTGAAGTTACAATAGCAGCAGTTGAAAATTTAGAAACAATTGGTGCTCATGGAATAAAAATAACAGCTGATACAAGTATTGAGAATATTAACTGCAATGATTTCGATATGATAGTTTTACCAGGTGGCTTACCAAATGCTTTTACACTAGCTGAAAATGAAAAAGTTCAATCATTACTAAAAGAGTTTAAAGAAAAAAAGAAAAAAATTGGAGCAATTTGTGCAGCACCATATGCTTTACACAAAGCTGGAATTTTAAATAAAAATTTTACATGTTATCCAAGTTTTGAACAAAAAATAAAATTAGATGGTTACCAAGCAAATGATTCTGTAGTTATTGATGAAAATATTATCACATCTAGAGGTCCAGCAACTGCAATGAATTTTGCACTTGAAATTGTAAATATACTTTGCGAAAAAGATATTTATACAAGTGTGAAAAATGGTTTATTAGCAAATAATCTTTAATGAACATTCCAACAAATAATCTAGCACTAGCACTTGGTGGTGGCGTAGCTCGTGGTGCTTTTCATTTGGGAGTTCTTGATTTTTGCGAACAATACAATATTGATATAAAAGCATATAGTGGCTCATCAATTGGAGCCATTATTAGTGCATCTCATGCTAGCGGAGTAAGTGCGAAAGAACAATTAAAAATATTTTCATCTAAAGAGATAAAACAAGCTGTAAAATTCAATTTTTTCAGAAATGGTTTACTAAAAATTGATCATACAAACAAAATCATAAAAGAGCTTTTACCTATTGAAAATATTGAAGATATTCCAAAACCTATTTGGATTAGTTCTTATGATTTAAAGAAAAAAGAACTTCACTATTTTAACAGTGGTGATACACTAACCTTATGTATGGCATCAAGCGCCTTAATTCCTGTATTCAAACCAATTTCATATAAAGAAATGCTTTTAATTGATGGTGGTTTATTTGACAATATGCCTATAAAACCCCTTGAAAATAAAGGTTATGAGATTTATGCCATTGATTTATTTGCAAAAAGTAAAGATCATAAAACTAAAAAATTTAGCCCTTTTAAAAGTATAAAAAAATCAATTTTCAAACAACTTCATTCAAACCATAAATACTCATTAGAAAATACTAATCACTATTTAGGAAGTCCTCACATAAAAAGTTTTTCTCTATTTACTTTTAATGAACTTGAAGAGTGTTTTAAATTAGGTGTTAAAGAAGCTCAAAATCATTTTTTAGGTACACTATAAATAAAATTAACAAAGATTTATAAATATGTCTGATACACCAAAATTTACCCATCTACACTTACATACAGAATATTCACTACTTGATGGTGCAAACAAAATAAAACCACTTGCAAAAAAAGTTAAAAAAATGGGAATGACTAGCGTTGCTATGACAGACCATGGAAATATGTTTGGAGCCATAGACTTTTACAATGCAATGAGAGCAGAAGGCATCAAACCAATTATTGGAATGGAAGCTTACATTCACAATAGTGAAGATATTGGAGATAAAACAAATAGACAAAGATTTCACCTTTGCTTATATGCAAAAGATGAAATTGGTTATAAAAATCTAATGTTTTTGAGCTCACAAGCATATATGCATGGTTTTTATTATTATCCTCGAATTAACAAACAACTTTTAAAAGATAATGCACAAGGATTAGTTTGTACAGCTGCTTGTTTACAAGGTGAAGTAAATTGGCATCTAAATACAAATAATGAAAGAAATGTAAAAAATGGTGCACAAGGTTATGATGAAGCAAAAAAAATTGCTTTAGAATATAAAGAGATTTTTGGAGAAGATTTTTATTTAGAAATTATGAGACATGGAATTGGTGACCAACTTTTTGTTGATGACCAAATTTTAAGAATTTCAAAAGAGACAGGAATAAAAGTTGTTGCCACAAATGACACACACTATTTAGA
>CAZDFZ010000101.1:4488-5623 GCA_964504855.1 uncultured Aliarcobacter sp. | reverse complement strand
TTACAAATGCAATTTTTCTTTCTATATCGTGAATGATAAAATTTTGATTGTTAAATCTCTTTAAAAAATGTTTACCCAAAAAATAAGTCACATTAAATTTTGTTTGGATTTTTGCATATAAAGTTTTATCATCTAGCTCTTCAAATCGAATAAATCCAGTCATTTTATGAACATGTCTAAATAGCTCTTTTTCTAAAGTTTCAACATAAAAAACAGAAGGATTATTAATATTAAAAAGTTGTTTTATATCTTTGAACCCTAAAATAATATACTCCAAAAGAGCCATTTCAAACTTTTTTGTATCACACATAAATATATTTAATATTTTACATACTATACTTTTTGGGAATATTTTATTTATTGCTTTAAATACTTTTTGAGAATTTTCAAGGGAAGTTTCAATTTTTTTTATCTCTTCGAAAACTATCTCACTTGGATACTCTTTTATGATTTTTGTAACTTTTAATTTTTGATAATATACTTCATAAATCAAAGACAAAAATCCCTCAAAACTTCCATCATAAACTAAAATCATATTTCACCACTTATGGCACTAAAATCAAAAAGTGAAGGTTGGATTAGCTTTTTTGGTTCAGGCTTTAACAAAGCTAATTTTAGATTTTCCCTATAAAATGGCACTTGTTTTTGAAACTCTTTTTTACAAGTTATAAAATATTTTGCTTTTTTTAGTGAAATTTTTAATTTTTTCAAATCATCAAAATTTAGAGTTTTAAATCTTCTAGCACTTAAAATCTTCATAACACCCCTTGCTCCAATTCCAGGTATTCGCAAAAGTTCTTCTTTTGAAGCTGTATTTATCTCCATAGGAAAATATTTTAGATTGTTTAATGCCCAAAATGTTTTAGGATCCAGTTCTTCATCTAAATTTGGAAACTCATCAGTAACTATTTCATCCCAAGAAAAATCATAAAACCTAAGAAGCCAATCAGCTTGATAAAGCCTATGTTCCCTAAGTAGTGGAGGTTTAGTGATAATTGATGGAAGATTTTTATGGTCATTTACAGGTATGTAAGCACTATAATAGACTCTTTTTAGCAAAGCCTTATCATAAAGTGCAGAACTGAGTTTTAGTATATCCCTATCACTTTCAGGTGTTGCTCCAACGATTAATTGT
>CAZDFZ010000101.1:0-4377 GCA_964504855.1 uncultured Aliarcobacter sp. | reverse complement strand
TTTTTCTTTTGTTTTATTTGGAGCTAGAAGTTTTAGTGACTTATCACTTGGAAGCTCTATATTTGAGCTTACTCTACTTGCTAGTTTTACTATCTCTTCCACAAGTTCCATAGAGCTTCCAGGTATTAGTTTTACATGTATGTAGCCATTAAATCTATATTCATATCGCAAGATTTTTAGTGTATTTAAAAGCAAAGTCATAGTATGGTCTTCATTTTTTACAATTCCAGAGCTTAAAAAAAGACCTTCTATGTAGTTTCTTTTGTAAAAATTGATTGTAATATCTGCTAATTCTCTTGGAGTAAATACAGCTCTTGGTATGTCATTTGACACACGGTTTATACAATAGGCACAATCATAAATACAAATGTTTGTTAATAATACCTTTAAAAGTGATACACATCGTCCATCAGCTGTAAAAGTGTGACAAATTCCGCTATTGTGTGTTGCTCCTAATTCTCCTTTTTTGTAGTTTGTTTCAACTCCACTTGAACTACAAGAAACGTCATATTTTGCACTATTAGCTAGGATTTCCATTTTTTCATAAATATCTTTTTTCATTTTATGATTTTAGTAAAATTAAAACTTTTCCTTTAAAAATATGTCAATTTGCAATGAAAATATTTTTTATAAAATCATCTGCAATTCTCAAGTGTTTTTCAATTTTCTCTTTTGGCATTTTATTTAAAAGAGATATTTGCATTTTCATTCGTGGATTTTTATTAAATTTGATATGATGTATATATATAAATCTCCAATAAAGGGCATCCAAAATAATACACCAACTTTCACTTTTACTATAATCACTCATTTTTAAAAGATAGTTTGAACTTGCAATATAAGGTTTTGTAGTGATACTTCCACCATCACTAAATCCACTCATACCATATACATTTCCAACCATTACCCAATCGTAAGCATCGATGTAATGTTTCATAAAAAATTCATATACATCATTTGGTCTGATTTCAAGTAACACAAAAATATTTCCAAGTATCATAAGTCTTTCAATATGATGATTATAAGCCGTAAGTTGGAGTTTTTTGATAGTATCATCGAGAATTTTTATACCACTATTTGCTTCAATTATCTTTTTTGGCATAGGATTTTTAAATTCAAAAAAGTTTGAGTTTCGCAAAAGCACTCCATTGTCTTCATAAACTCTAAGCATAAATTCACGCCAACCTATGATTTGCCTTATAAAACCTTCTTTTGCATTGTATGGAGCTTCAAAAGCTACTATTTTTTCTATTAATTCATTTAAATCAAGTAGTCCTATATTTAAGCTACTAGAGATATTTGAGTGAAATAAGAAGTATTGATTAGACTCTTTTGTAATTGCATCTTGATAAGTTCCAAAATTTTCAAATTTCTCTTTTAAAAAGTAATCCAACTGTAAAGATGCTTCATCAAAAGTTGTGGGATAATAAAAATTTTCACAAAATCCGACGTTTTTGAATTTTTTGCAGTAATTTTTTGCTTCTTTTATAAACTCATTATCATATGCTAAAGTAGGGGATATTTTAAGCTCTTTTGGAAGTCTTTTCCTATTTTCTTCGTCAAAACTATATTTGTCAAAAAGAGGTTTTCCCTTATTCATAAATATATTTAATTCTTTTCTTCTATTTATATAAAATTTATATAAAAACTTATTTTTATCTTTTGGATTTAAAAAGTTTGGATTTTTCAGAGTTTTGATATTTGAGAAATTTTTAGATACTTTTTTTTCAAGATAATTGTCAAAAAGTTCATATACAAAAATTTCGTTATTTTTATAGATTTCAAGATAACTTTCATCTTCAAAATATTCAACTAAAATATGATTTTGAATTAGATATTTTTCATAAAATTTCATAGAAGCTCTATGAAGTATTAATTTTTGGATATGAAAATCATATTGGGTGAAATATAGTGGTTCTTCTATTAAAAGTACTTTTTTATTTGTGAAGTTTGTTAGATTCTTAAATAGTTGATTTGGATAGAGTATAAATATTTGCATAAAAGGATTAAACTCACAATTTGTAGTAAAAGTTGATTTTTAATGACAATAATCAAAAAAGCAATGTAATGTAATACTACAAAGCTTTTTTGATAATACTATTCACAAAATCTAAAATTTATATATTTCACATAATTTTAACTGTATCTAATTCAAAATACAGCACCAAAGGCTTCATACTTTTAGTTAGTTAATTACTAACTTGATAGGAATTATATGGGAACACAAAGGTTTTTTGTATGACTATAATGTCGATTTATCAAATAAATAAATTTAAGATAGAAAATGTTAGAATATAGTAACACTCAAAATAAAAATAACAAAGGTAGAGTATGAATAGTCTGGCTGAAATTGAAAAATGGCTCAAAGATCACTCTATAAATAATTATATAATATCAGAAGATTTATACATAATAGTTCAAGGAAATGTTAACTTATCTCAAAAATTAAATGTGAAAAAATTACCTGTAAAATTTAAAATGGTTGATGGTTATTTTGATATAAGTAACAATGGTTTAACTTCTCTTGAAGGATGCCCAAATATAGTTACAAAAGATTTTAATTGCTCAAAAAATAATTTACATTCGCTTTTTGAAGGACCAACTGAAGTTGGTGATTTTGATTGCTCATATAATCAATTAAAGAATTTATCTTATGCTCCAAAAGAGATTAAAGGTAATTTTGATTGTTCTCATAATGAAATTAATTCTATAAAAGGAATGCCAAGAACAATTAAAGGCTTTTTTAATTGCTCTTTTAACAAATTAGTAACTTTAAAAGGTGGTCCAAAAAATGTTGAGACTATTTTTAATTGTTCAAATAACACAATAGAAAGATTATTAGGTGGTCCAGTAAGTGTAGGGCAAGATTATCTTTGTTTCAAAAATAATTTAGCTGATTTGGATGGTGTAGCTGATGAAATAGGATGGAGTTTAGTAACAGATATTAGATTAAATCATGTTTCAAGTAATTTTGATAATGAAGAAAAAACTTGGAAATATAAAGGTAGCGAAGTAATTTCGCATATTTATAAACCAATAGTTGCACTTACAAATGTGGATGAAATTACTAGATGGCTAAGAAAGCATGAGATAAAAAAATTTACTATTTTAAAAGATAATTCTGTAAATGTTCATGAAGATGTAAGATTACCAAATAAATTGGCTAATTTATTAAAATTACCTTTGAATTTTAATGTTGTAGAAGGAGATTTTGATATCTCTGATAATGAACTAACATCTTTAGAAGGAAGCCCAAAAAAGGTAACTGGAAGTTTTATGGCCCATAAAAATGAAATATTTTCATTAAGAGGTGGACCAAAAGAGGTTGGAGAAAGTTTTATTATTTTACACAATAATATTACTTCTTTAGAGTACTCTCCAACATTAGTGAAAGAAGATTTTATTTGTTCTCATAATCCTTTAAAAGAATTAGATGGTTTGAATAATGTATTAGGATATATTTTTACAGAAGTTTATATTCCAAATATAAAATGCCAAAAATATGATTATAAAGGTGTTACAACTTATAAATATCCAGCTGATTTAGTAATAAAATATTTAGATAAACAATATATTTCTTTAACAGATGAAGAAAAAGCTTTTGAGGAAACAAGAAAAAATCTAGAAAGTGTTATTACAAAAATGCTTAAAGAAGGTAGTTTAACTAGAGAAAAGATAAATGATAATCTTATTAAAAATTTAACAAAATATCATTTAGATGAATTAAAAGCAAAAGTTTTGATTATTAAATATCCAACTGAAGATAACTCAAAAGTGAAACATTTAAGCGAAGAAGAAATTTTAAAATTAGCTTTTGAAAAAGAAATTTGAGATTATAAATTAAGTCCTAAATAGATTTTTTTAGTTATAATCGCGATTAACAAATAAAATATAAATAAAATATATGGAGAGAATTGTATTATGGTTCAAACTGTCAATCTAAAAAAAGCTTTTGGTCCAAGAGTTTTATTTCAAGATATAAATTTAAAATTAGATGCTGGTAAAAGATATGGATTAATTGGTGCAAATGGTGCTGGAAAAACTACATTTTTAAAAATATTATCAGGTCAAGAAGAAGCAACTGAGGGTGAAGTTCAAGTTCAAAGTGGTAAAAAAGTAGGGGTTTTATCACAAAACCAATTTGCTTATGAAAATAATACTATTTTTGATGCAGTTCTTTTAGGAAATAAAAGATTACATGATGCAGTAAAAGAGAAAGAAGAACTTTATATGAGTCCAGAGTTTACAGATGAAGTAAACAACAGACTAGCAGAGCTTGAAATAATTTGTTGTGAAGAAGACCCAACTTATGAGTATGATGTTAAAATTACAAGAATATTAGAAGATTTAGGATTTCCAGCTGCATCTCATCAAGAT
>CAZDFZ010000100.1:0-5656 GCA_964504855.1 uncultured Aliarcobacter sp. | reverse complement strand
TTAAACTCTATTTCTTATATAAATTTATGTAAGTTATTATGATATGGTTGGTTGATTTTATTTTTTATCGTAATTTATAATTTGATTTTCGTCTGAAATTATGATAACATTCCGCCTATGAACTGGTATTGCAATAACGATATAACAAAATCGCAATTTAATGATGACGCTATTTTAAGAGCCGGATTGAACATCGTACTGATAGAGCCTGAAATAGCGCCTAATGCCGGAAATATTTCGCGGCTTTGCTATGCGACCGGCTGCCGGCTGCATATTGTCGGGAAGATGGGTTTCGAGACGACCGGCGCGCATTTTAAACGCGCGGCCGTCGATTATTGGGATAAAGTTGATATTTCGTATTATAAAGATATTGACGATTTAAATAGATACAAGGTTATGTCAGGAACTGTTATTCCAAGACCAATCGCTTGGATAGTAACAGATGATGATGGTGTTTTAAATGCTGCACCATTTTCATATTTTATTCCTATTTCTTCAAATCCAGCACTTTTAATTGTTGCAATTGGGCAAAAAGATGATGGTAGTCCAAAGGATTCACTAGCAAATATTTTAAAAACAAAAAAAGCAACTATTTGTTTTGTAAATAAAGATAATGTTGATAAAGTACAAAAATGTGCAATGCAATTAGGAAAAGATGAAAGTGAAATAGAGAAATTTGAGATTGAAGTAAAAGAGATGATGGAAGGTTTTCCTCCTGTAATTGCTTCTTCTCAAAGTGCATTGTTTTGTGAATATTATGACACTTATGAAATTCCAGGTGACACAACACCTGTTGTATTAGAATTAAAATATCAGTACATAGAAGATGGTAGAATCAATGAAAGAAACCATGTAAATGTTGAAAATATTGGAAGATGCGGAGTAACATTTAAAGCTCTTGTAGATTTATAAAAATTAATAGGATAAATCAAATTTATCCTATTAAGCCTTCTAAAAACTAAATAAATAATTATTAATAATTTGAAAATTACATTACGGTTTCATTTTAATTACCCTTTGATTACAAGCTTATTTTTATAAACTTCTATTTACGAAATAAAGATTATATTTCTAAAAATAATTTTTTAGGAAAAAACGATGAATAATCTTAAACTTAAAAATAAGATAGTATTAATGCTTGCATTGCCAATATTTATAATACTTGTCTTATCTACTAGTTCTATTTTTGATAAAGTTGAAAAAGAATCTAACATATCAAAAACTTCTGATTTTATTGATTTTACAATAAAAGTATCAAATCTTTTAAAGGATATACAATCTGAAAAAGAACTATCAATTGTATATTTAGATAGTTATGGAAGAGAAAAAAGAAGTGAATTAGAAAAGAAAATAATAAGTGCCAATGAAAAACAAAAAGAGTTAAATAATTTTATAGAAAATTTTAAACTTCTTAATGAAGATAAAAATTTATCTGAAAAATTAGAGAAGTATAAAAAAAGTATAAATTTACTTTCTCAAATGCGAAAAGATGTTTTAGATTTAAAAGCAAATATGAATGAAATGCTAAATTTTTACAATGTAAATATAAATAATATGATTTTATTCTTTGATGACTTATTAGTTTATTCAAATAGTAAAGAGTTATCAAAATCTTCACAAGCATATGTTTCATTGATAAATATAATAGAAAAAAGTTACAATGAAAAAAATATAGTAAAAGATATTTTAGATCATAATTATATTTCAAATGAAGATTATAATAGATTTCTTACATTGATTTCTTCTCAGAATTCTTATTTAGATCTTTTAAGAAAAAATCTTACAGATTCTCAATTAAGTTATTTTGTAAATCAAACGGAGCAACAAAGTTTAAAAGATGTTCAAAAATATAGAGAAATTTTATTTAGAAAAGTAAAAAAAGAAGCATATTTAGCAGACATTAAAGAATTTATTGGATTTAGTGGTTTAACTCATTTTTATAGAGAGT
This sequence comes from uncultured Aliarcobacter sp., assembly GCA_964504855.1. Lineage (GTDB taxonomy): Bacteria > Campylobacterota > Campylobacteria > Campylobacterales > Arcobacteraceae > Aliarcobacter. The sequence continues at coordinate 3,708 of CAZDFZ010000100.1, read as the reverse complement.
TTATAATTTCTAAAGATGAAAATTTGTTAAATAAGATTCAAAAAAGTCACACAGCTGTTTCAAAAGTTATAAAAGAGTATAAAAAAATGGATGATATCTCAAAAGAAGAGATAGCTTTACTTAATGCTATTCAAAATACAATTGATACATATATGTCTAAAGCTTTTGATAAAAGTGATCTAAATAATACAAAAGAGATTGATGTTGAAGCTTCTAAAGCATTAACTTTATTATCAAAAAATATTTATAATGCTTCAAGTTTAGAATGGGAAAATATATCAACACAAAGAATAGAAATCTTTGAAAAAATCAAAGATAAAGTTGTAGAAGAGATGCTTTTGGATATTAAAAATAGTGTTACAAGTTTAGATAATCAAGTAATTCTTTTTTTACTAATGCTAATTGGATTAGTAGTTGTATCAATTTTTGGTATCACAAAAATGACAAATAGAATATCTTCTTCAATTAAAAATTTCCAATATAATCTTGATGAATTTTTTGCTTATTCTATGCGAGAAAAAGAGCATATTGTATTAAATAATATTGATGGAAATGATGAATTTGCAATAATGACTCAAAATATGAATTATCAAGTTGAAAAAATAGAAAGAGTTATTGAAAATGATAAAGATGTTGTAAAAGAAATAACTGATGTTATAGAAAAAGTAAATAATGGTTTTTTCCAATACTCAATAAAAGCAAAAACATCAACAAAAGAGTTAGCATCTCTTGTAAATATTATAAATATTATGATCGATAGAGCTAAATTAAAAATTGATAGTTTAAATCTTTTATTAAATAGCTATACACAAGGAAATTATCAATTTAGACTTGATGAAGTAAATAAAAAAGGGATGTATGGAGATTTTGGAACACTTTGTTCTTCTACAATTCTTCTTGGTCAATCATCATCTGAATTAATAGCTATGATTACAAATGCTGGAACAGAGCTAGAAAAAAACACAAGAATTTTAGCTAATTCATCAAATGAACTTTCTGTTTCATCATTAAATCAAGCAAATTCATTGGAACAAAGTGTGGTTGCACTTGATCAAATAACATCAAATATCAAAAATAATAATCATAATATGATACAAATGTCACAAATTGCAGATGAGTTAAATAGTGCAGCAGATGTTGGAAGTAATTCAGCAAAACAGACTTCTTTATCAATGGATGAAATAAATGAAAAAGTAAAAGCGATAAATGAAGCAATTACTATTATTGATCAAATAGCATTTCAAACAAATATCTTATCTCTAAATGCAGCTGTTGAAGCAGCAACTGCAGGTGAAGCAGGAAAAGGATTTGCAGTAGTTGCACAAGAGGTACGAAATTTAGCAAATAGAAGTGCAGATGCAGCTAAAGAGATAAAAAAACTAGTAGAAAGTGCAAGTTTAAAATCAAATGAAGGTAAAGAAATTTGTGATAATATGATAAATGGTTATGAAAATCTTACAAGTAAAATTTCTGAAACTAAAAAAATCATAGATAATGTTACAAGATTTAGTAAAGAGCAAGAAAGTGGAATTATTCAAATAAATGAAACAATTCTAAAACTTGATTCTCAAACACAAAAAAATGCTAAAACAGCTTCAAATATAGATAGTTTATCAAGTCAAGTATCAACTTTATCTACAAAACTTCTTGAAATTACACACCAGTCAAAAATTGATGAAAAATATTATCATATGGTTGAAAATATTTCTTTAATGAAAGAAGTATCAAAATATAAAAATGATCATATAAATTTTAAAAAGAATTATTATAAAAATTTAGATAGTTTTGAAAGTTGTAAAGTAGTTGATTGTAAATCGTGTAATATGGGAAAATGGATAGAATCTTGTGAAAAAGAGCAAAAAGAGTTTGTTAAATCAAATGAGTGGAATATTTTAAAGCAAAATCATCATGATGTGCATGATAAAATGCAACAATATATTGATCAAAATTCTTCAAAAGTAGATAATCAAATATTAAGAAAAACAGCAAGTGAAATAGAAGAGTCAACTATAAAAGTATTTGATAGTTTAAATGATATTTTATATGTGGATAGTAGCAAATAAAGATAGAAAAACTATCTTTATTGAACTATTTGATGAAGTTTTGAACACTGACCTAAGTAAGTATCCATACCACACATATCATTCATAATATCTAAGAAACTATGTGCGTGGGCATTATAAACATAAACGAAAATTTCATCACCTTTTTTTAAGAAGTTATGTTTACCAAACTCTGTATATGCTGTTGCACCTGCAGCTATTAAAATACCTTTTGCATCTTTAGCATCTTTTAAAAATTGTGTTAATTCTTCTAAAGGTCCACAATCTTCTTGAGTATTTAGTTTATGAATCATCCAATCTTTTAATTGACCAAAAAAGTAACTATATGATTTTACAGCACTTGTAGTTCCATAATCATACACAATACCATCTCTTTTGATAAACGAAGAGATATGATATTTATTTAAAATACCTTTTTCAGTAAAGTTGTCAATTTCTATGATATCTTGTGAAATTCCTTTTGTATTTGTTCCCCAATTTTTCTTTGTACTTAATTTATTACCATCTTGAAATCTAAGTGAACAGTCATTAAAGGCACTAAAATATCTCGGTATTATATCAATCACTTTGTCATTCTCATATACAAAATCACAAATCAAAGCAACTTCAGCTTCAACTTGAATTTTATCATTATCTCTTCCATGAGTTAATATTACTTCATCACAAATTGGATAAGTTCCTAAAAAGCTATCATGATTTTTTATATAAAATGGAAACATACCTTTAGGAGCATCTTTTTCTTCAGTTTTTATTACTGCAAATTCATCTGCTTCACCAGCTTCTCCTAAGTGATTTGCAAAATTTCCAGCAACAGCAAAACCTAAATAGTCTTTTAAATCTTCTAATAACATATTAAAATTTTCCTATATAATTTTTATTATCATAAGAATAGCAGAATTTAAGTCTGGTTAAAGTCAAAAAAGAAATATAATTTGATTGTATAAGGATTATTTTAGGAAAGATGTTACAAAAGGCAAAGCCTTTTGTAACTTATTTAAATTAGATTGTTCTCCATTTAGCTGGACCTGTTGTATGAATAGAATTTCCTTCAGTATCAACAGCTACAGTAACTGGCATATCTTTTACTTCAAATTCGTAAATAGCTTCCATACCAATTTCTTCAAATGCTAAAACTTTTGCAGATTTAATTGACTGAGAGATTAAGTATGCTGCTCCACCTGTTGCAATTAAATAAATAGATTTGTACTCTTTAATTAAATCAATAGTTGGTTGTTTTCTTTCAGCTTTACCAATCATACCCATGATACCAATTTCCATCATGTCTTTAGTAAATTTGTCCATTCTTGTTGAAGTTGTTGGTCCCGCAGGTCCTACTGCTTCATCTCTAACTGGATCAACTGGTCCTACGTAATAGATGAATCTATCTTTTAAATCAACTCCATTTGGAAGTGGCTTACCAGCATGTTTGTACTCAACAATTTTTTTGTGAGCAGCATCTCTAGCTGTTAAAATTTTTCCAGAGATTAATAAAGTATCTCCTGATTTGAATTGAGATAAGTTCTCTTTTGTTAAATCTTCAATATTTACTCTTTTAATTGTATCCATTGGTAATTCAATATCTGGCCATAAATCTAAGTCAGGTTTATTAAATACAGCAGGTCCATTTCCATCTAATTCAAAGTGG
>CAZDFZ010000099.1:4979-5709 GCA_964504855.1 uncultured Aliarcobacter sp. | reverse complement strand
AATGAAGTTCTTGAAATTGATAAATCTCTTAAACCACTTTTTACAAAGTTAGAAATCTCATTCTTTTTTGCTCTAGGAAGGATACAATCTTCATTTTCCTCGTACCATTTTATTAATTTATCTTCATATTTAGATAATTTAAAGAAATAACTTTCTTCTTTTACAATTGAAGTTGGTCTTCCACAATCTGGACAAAATTGTTCATCAACTAATTGTTTTTCAGTGAAAAATGTCTCACAAGAAACGCAATAAAAACCTTCATATTCACCTTTATAAATGTCACCTTTATTAAACATTGTTTCAAAAGCTTTTTGAACACCAATTTTATGTTCTTCATCAGTTGTTCTAATAAATTTATTATAAGTTATCCCAAAATCATCCCATAAAGCTCTAAATTTCCCAGAAACTTCATCTGCATATTCCTTTGCAGTTTTTCCTCTTAGTTCAGCACTTTGAGATATTTTTTGCCCATGTTCGTCAGTTCCTGTTAAAAGAAAAGTGTTTAATCCTGTTAGTCTTGAATATCTAGCTAACATATCGGCAATTATTGTAGTATAAGCATGACCAATATGTGCCACATCATTTACATAATAAATTGGTGTTGTAATATAAACATTTTTACAAATTTCGTGTTTACAAGATTCTTGCATTTAATAACCTCTTTTAATTTTTTAAAATTCAAATCCTCCGCCAGAACCTTTATTCATAGATTCATAAACGGAAATAATAT
>CAZDFZ010000099.1:0-4969 GCA_964504855.1 uncultured Aliarcobacter sp. | reverse complement strand
ATTCACATTCAAAAAACTTATTACAATCTGAACAAGTTTTTAAATTATTAGACATTTGACAATTATTTAATTCAACTATCATATTGTCTAATTTTATATCCCACTCATCAGGAATTTTATCTTCATGATCAGCCATGATTTTTATAAACTTCTAATACTCTTTTAATCTCTTCATTTGAACCAAAGAAACATGGAGTTGTATCATGAATATGTGTAGTTTCAACTTCTAAAACTCTTTTATGTCCATCAATAGCACCACCACCAGCTTTTTCATAAGCTAATGCAAAAGGGAAAACTTCAAACAATTGTCTTAATTTCCCTTTTGGTTTATCAGTTGTTCCAGGATATGAGAATAATCCCCCACCTTTTAATAGGATTTGATGTAAGTCTGGAACCATACCACCACTATATCTTAATCTATATCCATCATTAAAAATATCATCTACCATTTGTTTGTGGTGTGGTGCCCAACAACTTTGTGTTGAACCAGGAGCTTTTAGATTACCTTTTTGCTTTAAAACAATATTTTGGATAAATTCAAATTTACCATGTTTTAATCTGTACATTTTAACGTCATCAATTGCAACAACCATTTCAACTCTTGGTCCAAATACAACATAAACAGATGCAATTATATTTTTTGCGTTAAATTCATTTTTATAAATTCCATAAATAGAACCAACAGAAAGATTTACATCAACTAAAGAAGAACCATCTAATGGATCATAAGCAATTAAATATTCACCATTTGCATTTAAATCAATGATGCTTTCTTGTTCTTCTGAAACAATAGCTTTTACATTTGGTATTTGTCTAAATATTCTTTCAATAATTTCATCACTTGCAATATCAAGTTTTAATTGTGTATCACCAGTTGAATTTTCTTGATTACTTTTACCAGTATCACCAGTTTCAATTAACTCTTTAATCTCTATACTTGCTTCTTCTATTGCTTTTATAATTTCTTGCATTTTATACTCTCTTTGCATTTTTATCAATCCATAAAATGATTTCTTCTGGATTATTTAAATCTAATATATCAATATTATCTGGAATTTCTGCACTATTTATTGTTTCATCACAAGCAATTGCATTTGAAACACCAAAATAACTTTCATCTAATCTATCTCGAAAAATAGATATTCTTGGTAAGTCTAGTGTTTTTAAACCTTCAACAAATAGATAATCAAAATCTTGAAATAATTCAATTAATTCATCAATTGTTGATGTACCTTTTTTGAATATAGTTGTTTTATTTGGACTTACAACTGCAACATCAGCACCTGTTTGTGAGAATTTAAATGAATCTTTTCCTTCTCTGTCAAAAACTGCTTTGTCTTTTGGATCATGTTTTACAATACATACTTTAAAATTATTATCTTTTAATATGCTTGAAATTTTAACAATAGCTGTAGTTTTACCACTATTTGAGGGACCTGAAAAGGCTATGATTAATCTTTTTCTATTCATAGTTTGGATTTTATCTAAATGATTGTTAAAGTTGTTTTAATGTACAATGCCTACTATTTAAAGCCTTGGAGAGTTTATGTATAAAGTATTATTTCTATTATTTATTTCACTTTTTTTTGATTCATGTAGTGAAAAAAACAATGCATTTAAATATTTTGATAAAGATGATGCTGAAACAAAAGGTATTCAACACACTAAAAAAACAGATATATTGAAAGGAAATGAGGTAGATGTAATTTTAATGGCTACTTACTTGAATAAAGTAGACAAGAATATTTCAAATACAGGTGAAGAGTTATTTTTAGTATCGGTATATTTTACAAATAAAGATTCACAAAACATAGTTGATAATAATTATTCATTTACATTAAATGGAATTGAACCAACTTCAGTTGAAAAAGTAGAAAAAAATAATGAAAGTTTTAAAAGTTTAATGTTGAAAAATAGTTGGGGAAATTACTATTTAGTTAAATTCAATTCTCAAGATGTATATAATTTAAGAATTGAATTAAAAAATAGTAATTCTACTGCTGTATTAAAGTTTGAAAAATAGTAGATAATCTAATTCTGTTTTGTTTATTTAGATAATTATTGTAGATATAATAATTAGCTAAAACTTTTTTCCCATAATCTTTTGTTTCTGCAAAAGATATTAATTCCATACTTAAAAAAGGTTCAAATCTATTTCTTTCTTGAAATAATCCTTTTTTTAACTGGCTTTTAGTGTATCCAGCTCCACCGTTATAAGCATAGGCTATAAATAAAGGATTATTATTGAATTGTTGTATTAAACTATCTAAATGATGATTTCCATATTTTATATTTATTTCTGGAATAAACTGTTCATAAACGTTGTAATTTTCATTTAATTCTTTTGCAATATCATGTGATAGAAATGGCATTATTTGCATTACTCCAAGTGCTGTAGAAGCAGAAATTGAAGAAGGAATAAAATGACTTTCTTGTCTAGCAATAGCGTAAATTAATACTTGTTTGTCAATACTGTAATTTTTTATTACATTTCTATAAGGTGTAATAAAATATTGTTTTCTATATTTATTAAATCTTTCTAAAATAAATACATGATGTGCCAAAGTATTTTGATCACTAAATAAATCTTCATATTTTTGAAGTTTGTGTTCATCAAAATTTTTTTTAGTATCATCTAAAACTTTTATCCATTCAAATTGATCATATATATCAAAAGATGATTTAACATTTTTTTGAGGTATTGAGTATTCAATATTATCAATTTCAATATTCAATAGCTCTTTAGCATAAAGGCTATAAATATTATTGTCCCAACTTTGAGCTAATTCTTGTAAATAGAGTTGATTTTTAGTTATTAAATAAATCCAAAACAGATTTTTATCTTTTTGTGTTCTTGATATTGATTTATTATTTGATGCATTGAAAAAATTTAATGCAATATCTAATTTATTATTATTTACGGCATTAATTCCTAAAGAAAATAAATCATCAGCATTGATTTCAGGAAAATTTTTTACATTTAATAATGATTTTTGTAAGTTTTTTAATCCATCTTCATAAATAATATATCGAATAAATCTATCAAAAGTTTTGTCTTTTGAAATTTTATCTATTAACTCTTGATTAAAAGGTTTATTAAAAAAATTGATTCTATACTCTTTATTTATATCAAAAAATAGTCTTGATAATCTGTCAAAATCAGAATTTACAAGTGCATTAAATGGATTGTCAGATGCTATTATTTGTAAATCTTTTTTCAAAGTAGGGTAGGCATCGAGTTTACTTATGAAAAAGTTCAAATCACTTTTTGGAATTTTAGTCGCTTCATTTAAAGACAAGCCCAAGGCAATACATCTATCATCTTCTTCTTTTAGTTGAGTAATTGAAGCATTGTAACATCTTAAATCTTCAGCAGGAATAGTTTTAAATTTTCTATTGTAAATTTTTTTGATATTTGCATTAGCTTCATTTGCCATATTAAAAGCAGTTGTAGCATCTTGCATCGATAAATTTTCCTGATTTAAATATTGAGCAATAAAAAAATCTTTTGCATAGGATTTAGGTTTTTGCTCTAACCATTCAAGGGTAACTTTGAAATCATCTTGTAAAATATCTGTAGTAGTATCATAACTACTAGCAGATAAATTTAATAAAAATGCGAAAGAAATCGCAAAAAGAATTTTTTTCATATATTAAAATAAATTTTTTAAGAAAGTCTCTAAAAAAATTAAACCAAATATTAAAATAATTGGAGCTAAATCCATACCACCAAACACTGTAGGTATATATCTTCTAATAAAAGCATAAGCAGGTTCAGTTAATCTATAAAGCATTTGAACAATTGGATTATAAGGATCAGGTCTAACCCAACTTAAAAGAGCAGAGATTATAATAACCCATTTATATAAAAATATAATACTTAAAATAACAGTAAATATTGAAGCTAATAAAGCATCTATCATCTTACAATTTCTCCTAAATAATTTTTAATTAGTGGATAAATATTTGAAATATTTACTCCATCATTTGCACCTGTTAAAATATATTCTAAAGGTTTTAATAAATTTTCATCTTTTAAATTTGTTTGTTCAAAAATATATTTTTTTAACTCTTCATAATCATTAAAAAATGGTGCTTTTTGTAAACAATTTTTTAATTTCCCAAATTCTTCTTCAAAGCCTTCACATGAAGTTTTTTCTGCAAATATTGGAGTGATTTTTTCTTTCATCTCTTTTATCGTATTTACTTCTTCTAAAAATATTTTTCCTAATTTTCCAATATCAGTATCTGCAAAACCTAAAATTTTTGATAATCTCATTTCATCAAGCATTTCAATATGTTTTTTATTTATAAATTTTAGTTTATCAATATCAAATCTTGCTGGATTTTTTGAAATATTTTCAATTTTAAACCATGAAATTGCTTCTTCTAAACTGAAAATTTCAGTTGGAGTTTCATTTCCCATTAAAACTAAATAATTTGCAATTGCACTTGGTAAAAAACCTTCATCAATAAGTGATTTCACAGAGATTACATCATCTAAAATTGTTGGCAAATGAATATAATTTATCTCTTTTGTATAACCTAAAGACTCTCTTATGAATATCTGTTGTGCTGTATTCAAAATATGTTCAGCGCTTCTAATTACTGTAGAAATATCTGTAATCATATCATCAATAGCACAAGCATAGTTATAAGTTGGAGTTTTATCTTGTCTTAAAATAATAAATGAATCAACATCATCAGGTGTATATTCTAAATTACCCTTTAAAAGATCAGTAAATTTAATAGTATGATCTGGTTTTTTAATTCTAATAGTAAATGGTGCATTTGTATTTAAAACTGTTTCATCACTTAAAGTTTCACAAAAACCATCATATGCAAATGTTTTACCATTTTTTATTGATTCTTCTTTTAGTTCATCTAGTTTTGAATCAGAACAAAAACAAGCAAATGCTTTTTTTTGAGTTAAAAATTGAAGAGCTATTTTTTGATGATACTTTAAAGA
>CAZDFZ010000098.1:1806-5753 GCA_964504855.1 uncultured Aliarcobacter sp. | reverse complement strand
CAGTTGCTGCTGGTATAGCTGAATCTAACTTTTTATTAGGAGTGGGTGCAACAGTTGCAGCAATTGGTGCAATTACTTATGCTAGTACAAAAGATGATTATGAATATAAAACAGAACAAAAAACACTTACTATAGTTCTTGATTTTGATGAACATGAGAGATTGCAAAACTTCTCATATATGTATTCTTCATTCTAAGATATGATGATGTTTAAGAAAAATTTATTAATTCCAATTGGATTATTATTTTTCATTACAGGTTGTAGTAATGTTAAAAATTTAGAAATAACACCTGAAAATAATATTATTAATAAAGAATCGGCTTTACAAATAAGAGATATTCAAGTAAGAACATTTGAAAATACTACTAAAGAGAATTTAGTTACAGCTGTTGTGGATACTTTATTAGATGATGATTATTTTATAACTACAATTGATGTAAATGCTGGTTTAATAAGTGCAATCAGTAATAAAAATAATTTAACTTTAAATCTAGTATCTACAATAAAAGAGACGAAAGATGGTAGTTATTTGGTAAGATTTAGTATTAGTGCAGCCGATAAAAGTGTTGCTTTTAAGTCTTATATTATTATAACTGATGATACTATTTATAGATATTTATTTGATAGATTGAGAAAATCTTTATTTTTAGATAAAGAACTTTATAATGTTCCCCAAGATAGTCCAGTTAAAGAACAGAAAACAATAATTCAAAAAGAAATAACAGTTATTCAAAAAGAAGAAGTTTCAAAACCAGTATCAAAAGTAATTTCTCACAAATGTGAATCTTCAAAGTGTCAAGATAATAGTTCTTTGATATATAGTGTACAATTTTTATGTACAGCAGATAAAAATGTTGCACAAAAAGAGTTTGATAAGCTGAAAGCTTCTAATCCAGATGTTAGAATGCATCCTTATTATGAATATCAAGTTATAAGACTTGGTAGATTTAAAACTAGATTGGAAGCTGAGGTGTTAATGAATAGGTTTAAAGATAATTACCCTGAAATTAGTGTAGTTGCATTCAAACCAAAAAGATAAAATAGAAGCTTATGAGGAAATATTTAAAATATTTTTCTTTTTTTTTATTGTTCACATCTTGTGAAGCTTTTGAAAAAGAAATATATTCTATTTCTGTTTGTACCACTTCCTCTATGGAAGGTGCAAATAGTTGTAAAGATGGCATTTTAAAGACTTCAAATTCTGAAATCTTTATTTTGCCTAATCAAGATAATAAAACTTATACAACTTATCTTGGGAAATTCTCTTCTTATGTTGATGCTAAAAATGCTTTGATAAAAGTATCATATTTTGTAAAACAACAAAAGCCTTTTGTAAAAAGAATAGATTCATTTTCTCCATATGCAAATAATAAAATTTCTCAAACATATGATGAAGTAATAAAAAATAATCAAATTATTTCTTTAGATCAAGAGACCTTTATTTATGAAAAAATTGAAGATTTTTATAAGTTGGAAATTATTGTAAATTCTCAAAAAAATATTATGGAGTTAAAAGGTCAAAATAGCGAAGGAAAACTATATACGTTAAAAGTATATAGAGTTTCAACAGCAAAACCAACTATAAAAAAGCCTTTGGGAGAAGGAAGTATCACTTCAATTTCTTTGAATCCAGAATGGCACCCAACATCAAAAACATTAAAAGCTTTTAAAGAAAAAGGTATAAATTTACCTTCAGTTGTACCTTTTGGTCATGAGTTTAATTATATGGGCGCTGCAAAAATAAATTTAACTCATAAAGTAAAGGGAGAAGAAATTTATAGAATACATGGAACTTTAAATGAAGATACAATAGGAACTTATGAATCAGGAGGTTGTATAAGAATGAAAAATAAAGATGTATTTGAACTAGCAACTTTATTGAATCAATACATAAACTCAAAAGATTTGAATTCAATTAAAGTTATTCTATTATAGATAATAAATTGAGTCTTAAAAGACCCAATTTTAATTATCTTTAAAATTTCCAATGATTTCTTTTGCTTTTTGTAAAGCAACATCACTGCTATTTTTATCAAAAGTTAAAGCAACTGCCATTCTTCTTCCCACATGACTTTGTGGTTTTCCAAATACTCTTATAATTGAATCTTTTGTAAATGAAGAATCATAAATATCAATTTGAGGATTAAAACTGTCTCCACTTGCTTTATATGCAGCACTTGCTCCTGCTCCATAAGTTACATACTCAATAGGAAGTCCTAAAACTGCTCTTACATGAAGTGCAAATTCACTAGCACTTTGAGTAATCATAGTAACCATTCCAGTATCGTGTGGTCTTGGACTTACTTCTGAGAAATAAACATCGTCACCTTTTACAAATAATTCAACTCCAAAAATCCCTCGACCACCTAATCCATCAGTGATTTTTTTAGCAATCTCTTGAGATTTTGCAATTGCAACTTCACTCATATTCATTGGTTGCCATGAGAAGATATAGTCACCATCTTGTTGAATATGCCCTATTGGTTCACAAAATACTGTATCTTTTCCATTTCTAATAGTTAACATAGTGATTTCATAGTCAAATCTAATAAACTCTTCAACTATTAATTCACTAGCATCTCCTCTTGCCTCTTTTGCTAATTCCCAAGATTTTTCTAAATCAGCTTCGCTTCTTGCAACACTTTGTCCATGTCCTGAAGAACTCATAACTGGTTTAATAACACAAGGAAAACCAATTTTTGAAGCAGCACTTTGTAAAGCTTCAAAAGTTGTAACAAATTCAAATTTACTTGTTGGAAGATTTAATTCAACTGCTGCAAACTCTCTAATATTTTTTCTATTCATAGTTTTATTAACAGCATCTGCATTTGGAATTACATGGAATCCTTCTTTTTCCGCTTCAAAAAGAGCTTGAATATTGATAGCTTCAACTTCTGGTAAAATAAAAGTTGGTTTTTCTCTTCTTATTACATCAAGAATTTCATTTTTATTTTTCATATTGATTGTATATGATTTATTAGCAACCAATTGTGCAGGAGCATTGTTATAGCTATCAACAGCAATTGTTTCAATACCTAATCTTTGAGCTTCAATTACAACTTCTTTACCAAGTTCACCACTTCCAAGAAGCATAATTTTTATAGAGTCAGATTTTAAAGGTGCAGGGAATTTCATATTTTTTATCCTTATTTATTAATTTTAGTTTTAAATTATATAGTTGTTACAAAAACTTTTTTTACAGCACCTTTAAAATAAATAGTGCCATTCTTTTTTGATAGAGTCAATTGCTCACCACTTTTTGGGTAAACAAAAGTACTATTTTCAACAAGTCCTAAGTCATTAGCTCTTAAAAAACAAGCAGCCATTCCAGTTCCACAAGCAAGTGTTTCACCTTCAACTCCTCTTTCATAAGTTCTAACTTTTATAATTCCATTTTCTATTTTTGCAAAATTCACATTTGCATTGTGTTCGTATCTCATTTTTGCACATAAATCGTGATTATAAAGTTCTAAATCATCAACTATTGTCACAAGATGAGGAACTCCTGTATCAACCAAATACCAAGTGAAATTATCTTGAACAAACTCTTCTTTTATAACTTTTGGAGCAGTTAATTGTGTTTCAACAATATCATTTTCAACATTTGATTTTATTAATCCAGCACCTGTTAAAAACTCCATCTCATTTGAAAGAACTAAACCATTAGTAAAAGCATAATGTGAAACAGCTCTAGTTGCATTTCCACACATAGCAGCATCACTTCCATCACTATTATAAAATTGCCATTTAAAATTAGCTTCATTTGTAGGTACAAGAACCACAAGTCCATCTGCTCCTATACCTTCGGTTCTACTACACAGTTTTATTGCATCAGATGAATAATCTTTTTCAATAAATGTATGGAAAATTACAAAATCATTTCCACTAGCACTATATTTTGTATATGTCATATAATCTCTCCAATAATTCTTTCAACTTCATTTTG
>CAZDFZ010000098.1:0-1706 GCA_964504855.1 uncultured Aliarcobacter sp. | reverse complement strand
CTATATTTTGTATATGTCATATAATCTCTCCAATAATTCTTTCAACTTCATTTTGTAAATGTTTTAGATTTTGCGAATTGTCAATCACCATATCTGCCAATTTTCTTTTTTCTTCAATATCCATTTGATTTGAGATTTTTAATTTCGCTTCATTTTCATCTATATTATCTCTTTTCATAAGTCTTTGTATTTGTAACTCTTTTGGTGTATATATTACTAAAGATTTAGGAATAGGATAGTGCATTTTTTCAAAAAATAGTGGAATATCAACAAAATAAGGTTTATTTTGTTCTTCAAATATTTTTGATTCTTTAATGATTTCTTCTTTGATTAACGGATGAAGTAGGGCTTCAAGTTTTAGTTTATTTTCTTCATTAGTAAATATTATTTTACCTAACTCTTTTCTTAAAACTTTTCCATTTTCTACATATTGCTCACCAAACATTGAAGCAATTTTATGTGAATTTTCATCCAACAATTTATGGGCTATCATATCAGCGTCTATTGTTAGAAAACCATGAAGTTTGAAGAGGTTACAAACGGTACTTTTGCCCGTTGAAATTCCGCCTGTTAAGGCGATTGCATTTTTAAATAAATCATTACTCATAGAAAATATTCTACAATAATAATGATTTATTTATTATTAGTTTTATCTTTTTGCGATTCCAGTTAATGCTTTGTGTTCAGCAGCTGGGAAAACAAAAGAAGCGTTATGGATTTCAGCAGAGTAATAGTTTAAACCATCTAGTAAATCGGCTCTTTGTAGATTTAAATCCGCTGTTGGGTGGTATTTTTTAGATGCTAGTATTGAAGTGTTATGACCAAATTTAAATGGCATAGCAATCCAGAATTTTGTTCCAACTAGAGTTAAATCAGCAAATAATTGCTCTTTGTCTTTTGAAAATGCTTCTGATGCAAAAGCGATTAAACCATCATCTTTTAAAATTCTTTCAATATTTGCTAGTAACAATTCATCAATTTTTACATCTGTTAAAATTATTACATCAATATTTTTGTCATTTTTAGATGTTATTAAAGATGAATCTCCAAATTCAACATTTGAAGTTTTATTGTGTTTAGCAACTTGATTTTTCATATCTTCATTTGAAGTTCCCACAATTAGAACATTTGAAGCTTCTTTGTGTGTACACAATGGTAAATGTACCATCATTTCATTAAATGCGTTATTATCTTTCATTATATATAGTCCTTAATATTTATAAACATTTCGCTATAATACCCAAAAAATTTTAAAGTAATCGCAAGATTTTGAAAATAGAATAAAAAAAAGGTGAATAATGGCAACAGTTAGTTACAAAGATGCTGGAGTTGATATTGATGCTGGAAATCAGTTTGTAGAAAATATCAAACCATATGTAAAAGCAACGACAATTCCAGGGGTTCTTGGAGGTATTGGTTCATTTGCAGGTGCTTTTGAATTACCAAGTGGTTATAAAAAACCAGTAATTCTATCTGGAACTGATGGAGTTGGAACAAAACTAAAACTTGCAATTGATGCAAAAAAATTTGATACTGTTGGTATTGATTTAGTTGCTATGTGTTCAAACGATTTATTATGTAACTTTGGAGAGCCATTATTTTTCCTTGATTACTATGCAACAGCAAAACTTGATGTTGAAGAAGCAACACAAGTTGTAAAAGGAATTGCAGAAGGTTGTATTAGAAGTGAGTGTGCTTTAGTTGGT
>CAZDFZ010000097.1:0-5866 GCA_964504855.1 uncultured Aliarcobacter sp. | reverse complement strand
AAAAAGATATTTCAATGGGTGAAGAAGTTATGGTTACAGGAACTCCAACAATATTTGTAAATAAAGTTAAAGATTCTACAAAACTTAAATATGAAACATTAGGTAAAAAATAAATTTATTAAGAAGGTAATATGGAAAAATTAGTAATAGCAACAAGAAGAAGTCAATTAGCTTTATGGCAAAGTGAATATGTAAAAGCAAAACTTTTGGAGCATTTTCCAAATATGCAAATTGAGTTACAAGAGTTTGTAACTAAAGGGGATAAAATTTTAGATGTTCCTTTGGCAAAAATAGGAGGGAAAGGTCTTTTTACAAAAGAGTTAGAAGTTGCGATGCTTGAAGGAAGTGCACATTTAGCTGTTCACTCTTTGAAAGATGTTCCAACTCAATTTGAAGATGGATTGTTACTTGCTGCTGTTACAAAAAGATTTGATCCAAGAGATGCAATTTTAAGTAATAAATATGCTTCTTTAGAGGAATTACCACAAGGTGCAATTGTTGGAACTACAAGTTTGAGACGAAGAATGGCTATAAAGATGTTAAGACCTGATATTGTTTTAAAAGACTTAAGAGGAAATATCAATACAAGAATTGCTAAGTTAAATGCTGGTGAATATGATGCTATTATACTTGCCGCAACTGGTATCCAAAAACTTGGAATCGAAAATGAAGTTAAATACTTTACTCCAATTTCAACAGATGTGATGATACCATCTATGGGACAAGCAACTTTAGGAATAGAGACTACAACTGATCCAAAAGTTTTAGAAATAGTAAGAGTTCTAAATGATGAAAATGCACATATTGAATCTACTATTGAGAGAAGTTTTGTAGATATTCTTCAGGGTGGTTGTCAAGTTCCAATAGGTGTAAAAGCTACTATTTTAGATGATAAAAAAATCAGAGTTCAAGCAATAGTTGGAATGCCTGATGGTAGTGAATCTATAAGTGAGGATATTTTGGTAAATATTGAAGATTATAAAACTGCGGGACAAAATTTAGCTAACTCTTTTATATCTAAAGGTGCAAAAGAGTTATTAGAAAAAGCAGAAAAAATAGCGTTTAAATAAGTTTTTTGAAAGCTTTATTCTTAAAGCTTTTTAGTTTTTGCTACTTTTAATGATTTTTTAAATCACGTTCTTCATAGCGTAGTCTTGTGACGAACGAAGTGAAGGCAAAAAAGTAGTTAGATATGAGATAGGTTCCCTTTTTTAATGGGAATCATTAAAAAAGGAGAAAGATAATGAGAATTTATGTAGAAGATACACTTTTTTGTTTAGTTGATGTTCAGGATAAACTATATCCACATGTAACAAATAAAGATGAGGTAGAAAAAAATCTTGTAACACTTGTAAGAGGTTTGAAAGTATTAAATGTTCCATTTATAGTAAATGAGCAGTATAAAAAAGGTATTGGTGAGACAATTCCATCAATAAAAGAGTTGGTTGAAGAGTATCCTCATTTTGAAAAAACTACTTTTTCTTGCTGTAAAAATGAACCAACAATGGAAGCTATAAAAGCTACAAATAAAAAAGTTGTTATTGTAGCTGGAATTGAAACTCATGTGTGTGTATTACAAACTTGTATGGATTTATTGGAAGCTGGATTAGAAGTAGTTTTAGTAACAGATTGTTGTACTTCAAGAAAACAAAATGATACAGATGTTGCAATTACAAGACTTGTACAAGCAGGAGTAATTCCAACGACTTATGAATCACTTTTATTTGAATTAACTTTAAATGCAAAAAATCCTTGTTTTAAAGAGATTTCAGGATTAGTAAAATAAGAATTTTTTCTTATTTTACTATAGAATTTTTCCCACTTTTTTTAGCTTCATACATCTTTTTATCTGCAAGATTTAAAATTTCATCACATGTATTAAATTTATCTTCAAACTGAACAATACCAATACTTAGGGTAATTTCTCCAAATTTTGTCTCTTTAAATTTTTTAGATGTTGTTTGCATAATTCTTTTCATATGTTCATAAGAATCATTTATTGGTGTATCTAAACTTATTACACAAAATTCTTCCCCACCCAACCTAAATAGATAATCCAAACCTTTTCTAGATTGTTCTATTAAAATTTCTGCAAAATATTTAAGAACAAAATCTCCACCATCATGACCAAATTTATCATTTATAGATTTAAAATTATCTAAATCAATATAAACTAACACAGCATTTGTTGAGTTTCTTTTTACTTGTGCAAAAATATCTGAAGAAATTTTACTAAAATATCTTCTATTATAAAGACTTGTTAGTGTGTCTGTAATGCTTAATTCTTGAAGTTGAGCTCTTATTCTATGATTTTCTTCTTCTAGCTCCATCCTTCTCATTTCTCTTTCAATTTTCCTTGAATAAATCAATGCTATGTCATTTAGTTCTTTTGGTAATTCTCTTATATCCTTTGAATAAATTGCAATATGACCGATACATTGCTCTTTTTCATTAGTAATAGGGATCCCATAAAAACTTTCATATTTTTCATCTAATAAGTCTAAAAAATTATATTTTACATGTTCTTTTATTTCAATAATTTTATTATCAAATACAAATTTCCCTGGTATTCCATTTAAATCAATAATTTGGGGAACTTTATTGTTTGTTGAATGTAAGATTTTTACTTTTGTTGTAGGATTAAAATCAATTGCTTTTGTGATATATACTAGATCAGCATGAAATAATTTTTTTATTTCTATTGCAGTATGTTCTAAGAATTCACTACCAACATGGTAAGAAGTAATTTCAAGTATAGATTTTAGGGCTTCATAGGGGTTAAATTTAAATGAAGTCTCCACCAATAATCTCCTAAGGTTTTTATATTAGCGTGATATTATCATAATATAAATAATTAGAAAATAAAAAAGGTCTAGATAATAAATATACTAGACCTTTTTATTAAATGAAATAAATTTAATTATTCCATAGTTCCTGCAGGAACGTGTACATGACCTTCCATGATTATTCTTGCACTTCTACTCATTGTTGCTTTGTCAACAATGTATTTTCCATTTTCTTTTTTAATTACTGCACCAACTTTAAGTGTTCCAGATGGATGTCCAAATTCAACAGCAGTTTTTTCTCCTCCACCAGAAGCTAAATTTACTAATGTTCCTTCAATACAAGCAGCAACACCAATAGCAACAGAAGCAGTTCCCATCATAGCATGGTGTAATTTTTGCATTGACAATGCTCTTACGTGTAAATCAATCTCATCTGCTTTTATCTCTTTACCACTTGAAGTAGTAAAATCAGATTTTGGAGCAACGAAAGCAATTTTTGGAGTGTGTTGTCTTGTTTCTGCTTCTTTTAAATCAGAAATTAATCCCATTTTTAATGCTGCATAAGATCTAATTGTTTCAAATCTAGCAAGTGCTTCAGCATCATTGTTAATATCAACTTGAAGCTCAGTTCCTTTGTAGCCAATATCAGCAGCATTAACAAAACAAGTAGGAATACCAGCAGTTATCATAGTTGCTTTAAATGTACCAATTCCTGGAACTTCTAAATCATCTACTAAGTTTCCTGTTGGGAATAACTCTTCACTTGGATCTACAGGCTCAGCGAATTCTAATACAATTTCTTCAGCTGGGAATGCAACACCATCGATGTAGTAATCACCCATTTCTTTAACCATACCATTTTCCATAGTTACATAACAAAGAATAGTTTTTTTGATATTTGCTTGCCAAATTCTTACACAACAAACACCATTTTCAGGTACGTTATCAACTAAACCTTCTTTAATTGCAAAAGGTCCAACTGCACTTGATAAGTTTCCACAATTTCCACTCATATCAACAAAATCTTTATCGATTGCAACTTGACAGAAATAGTAATCTACATCATGATTAGGAACAGAGCTTTTCCCAACTAAAATAGCTTTAGAAGTAGAAGATGTAGCTCCTCCCATACCATCCATTTGTTGTTTATATACATCAGGACTTCCTACGATTCTTTGAAGTAGTTTATCTCTTTTTGCTGGATTTTCTTGTGCTTCTTTTGGTAAATCAGCGATGTTAAAGAAAGTACCTTTTGAAGTACCACCTCTCATATATGTTGCTTTAACTTTAAATTGTGGTTGATAACTCATGTTTTCTCCTATTTTAATATAAAATTACCTGTAAAAATATTTATAATATCTTTACAGATAATTTTAGGGCAAAGCCCTAAAATTAGATTTATTACTATTTACCAGCAATAACGTCTTTAGCGAATTTTTGTAAGATTCCACCATTTTTGTAAACATCAACTTCAGCAGAAGTATCTAATCTACATAAAACGTCAAATTTAACAACTTCACCATTTGCTCTAGTCATAACAACAGTTAAGTCACATCTTGGAGTAATTTCACCCTCAATGTCAAATACTTCACTTCCATCGATAGCATAAGTAAATCTTGTTTCACCATCTTTGAATTGTAATGGTAATACACCCATTCCAACTAAGTTAGTTCTGTGAATTCTTTCGATTGATTCAGCAATTAAAACTTCAACACCTGCAAGTCTTACACCTTTTGCTGCCCAGTCTCTTGAAGACCCTTGACCATAATTTGTTCCAGCAATGATAATTAAAGGTTGTTTTCTAGTTGTGTAAGTTTCAATTGCTTCCCACATTCTAGATTCTGTACCCTCTGGCATAATCATAGTTAAAGAACCTTGTTTAACACTTCCATCTTCTTTTTTAACCATTTCGTTAAATAATTTTGGATTTGCTAAAGTAGCTCTTGAAGCTGTATGATGATCCCCTCTATGTGTTGCATAAGAGTTTAAATCTTCTACTGGTAATCCCATTTTTAAACAATATTCACCAGAAGCTGATTTTGGTAAAATTGCATTTGATGGAGATAAGTGGTCAGTAGTGATATTATCTGGGAATACCCCTAATGGTCTCATATTTTTTAATGCTGGCATTTGCATATATTCATCTTCCCAGTAAGGTGGTTTGTTAATATATGTAGATTGCGTATTCCATTTATAGAATGGTGATGCTTTTGTTCCTGTTAAACCATTTCTAGCAAACATTGGCTCATAAATAGCATTATACATTTCTGGTCTTACGAATTCTTTTTCAATTGCATCGATTTCTGCATCACTTGGCCATAAATCAGCTAATTTAATATCATTACCATTTGCATCTTTACCTAAAACATCATTTTCAATGTCAAATCTTACTGTTCCAGCTAATGCATAAGCAACAACAAGTGCAGGTGAAGCTAAGAATGCTTCTTTTACGTATGGGTGGATTCTTCCATCAAAGTTTCTGTTTCCAGATAATACAGCAGTTGAATAGATATCTCTATCAATTACTTCTTGTTGGATAACTGGATCTAGTGCACCTGACATACCATTACATGTTGTACAAGCAAAACCAACAACACCGAATCCTAATTTTTCCATTTCTGGTAATAAACCAGCTTCTCTTAAATAAACTTCAATAACTTTTGAACCTGGTGCTAATGAAGATTTAACCCATGGTTTTCTTGTTAATCCATACTCGTTTGCTTTTTTAGCTAATAAACCAGCAGCAATAACGTTTCTTGGATTTGAAGTATTTGTACATGAAGTAATAGCAGCAATTAAAATACCACCATCTGGAATTAAATCACCTTCTTGAGTCCACTCTTTTACGATTCCTTCTGCTCTTAAAGTAGAAGTTGGAACTAATTTGTGTGGTTTTGAAGGACCAGCTAAACTTCTTGTAACTTCAGATAAGTTAAATTCAATAGTTCTAGCATATGTAGCTTCAGCAAATGCATCTGCCCATAAACCATTAGCTTTAGCATAAGCTTCAACTAATTTAACTTGTGCTGAATCTCTACCTGTTATTGTTAAATAATCAATAGTTTGTTCATCAATAGCGA
>CAZDFZ010000096.1:0-5879 GCA_964504855.1 uncultured Aliarcobacter sp. | reverse complement strand
TCATCATTTAAAGTATTGAAAAAACTTATCCTTCTTATTGTCTCTTCTATTGTCACATCGCACCTTCAGGTGGTTTTATTTAAGGTATTGTATATTATGCTTGTAAAAATTTTAATTAAAATATAAAAATAGGGTTTATTATGAATTTTAAAAAATATATAAAAGCAGTTGGTACAGGTGTAAAGGGAAATAGAGATTTAACAAAAGAAGAGACATTTGATGCAATAGAATCAATTTTACTAAATAATGCTACATCAGCTCAAATAGGGGCTTTTTTAATTGGTTGGAGAACAAAACTTGAAACAAATGAAGAATTAAGTGGAGCAGTAGAAGCTTTAAGAAAATATATTAAATTTAAAAAAGTTGAAGATTCTATTGAACTTGGTTATTCTTTTGATGGAAGATGTGAAAATCCATTTTTATTTCCACTATTTGAAAAAGTTTTAGAAGATTTTTATAAGAAAAATAGTGATGTAAGAAGATTAAACTTAGTAATTTCAGGTGATTATTTACAACCAGCTAAAAATGGTCTTACAACAAAAGAGATTTTCCAAAATATTGACAAAGGTCAATACATACATTTTTTTGATAGGGTAGAATACTTAAAAGAGTTAAGTGACATTACATCTTTAAGACATGAATTAGGACTTAGAACAGCTTTTAATACAGTTGAGAAATTACTAAATCCAAGTTTGAGTGAATATGGAGTTACTACAGCTTTTCATAAACCATATGTTCAAAAGTATATAGAGATTTTTTCTCCATATTTTGAAGATGTTGTGGTTTTAAAAGGAAGCGAAGGAAGTCCAGAAGTTCTTAAAGATGGTAAGTTTTGGAAAATGGAAAATAATAGTATTGTAGAGATGAGTTTTTCCCTAGAAAAATATGGAATTACTTACAATAAAGAGTATGAAAATATCTCTTTACAAGAGTCATTAAATATTGTTAAAAATCCAGATGAGAGTATTTTAAAACTTGCAAAATTTAATGTTGCTTTATACCTTTTATTTGCAAAAAGGGTTTCTTCTTTAGATGAGGCTTGGCAAAGATTAAACTAAAAAGGTAATTTTATGTTAACAGATGGATTTGGCAGAAAAGTTGATTATTTAAGGGTTTCTGTAACTGAAAGATGTAATTTCAGATGTCAATATTGTATGCCAGAGAAACCATTTTCTTGGGTTCCACGAGAAAATTTATTATCTTATGAAGATTTATTTAAATTTATAAAAGTATCTATTGATGAAGGTATAAAAAAAGTTAGAATAACAGGTGGTGAACCATTATTAAGAGAAGGCTTAGATGTTTTTCTAAAAATGATATTTGATTATAAAAATGATATAGATTTAGCTTTGACAACAAATGGATTTTTACTTCCAAAAGTAGCTCAAAGACTGAAAGATGCAGGACTTAAAAGAATAAATATTTCATTGGACTCTTTAAATGAAGCAACTGCTGCAAAAATTGCTCAAAAAGATGTTTTAAAAACTGTTTTAGAAGGAATTCAAGCAGCTTCAGATGCTGGATTAAAAATTAAAATTAATTGTGTTCCTATAAAAAGTGTAAATGAAAATGATATTCTTGATGTTTTAGAATTTTGCAAAACGAAAGGATATGTTGTAAGATTTATAGAATTTATGGAAAATCATCATGCAAAAGATGGAGCAAAAGGTTTAAATTCTGATGAGATAAAAGATATTATATCTTCAAAATATCCAAATTTTAAAATGGTTCCAAGGGATAATAGCTCTCCTGCACAATATTATGAATTAGAAGATGGGTATCAATTTGGAATTATTGAACCCCATAAAGATGACTTTTGTTCAGCTTGTAATAGAATTAGATTAACTTCAGAAGGTTATTTAATTCCTTGTTTATATTTTGAAGATGCTATGAGTATAAAAGATGCTGTTCAAAATAATAGAATTGATGAAGCTGTAGAGATATTAAAAAATGTATTGGCAAATAAACCAGAAAAAAATCGATGGT
Source organism: uncultured Aliarcobacter sp. (assembly GCA_964504855.1). GTDB lineage: Bacteria > Campylobacterota > Campylobacteria > Campylobacterales > Arcobacteraceae > Aliarcobacter. The sequence goes on along the minus strand of CAZDFZ010000096.1, from coordinate 3,893 downwards.
CTGCAAAAGATGATAATGAGATTTCAACAAGAGCTTTTTATCAAACAGGTGGATGAGTTAAAATATTAATTAAAACTAAAGTTTTTTTTGGTATAATTCGCGCTCATTTTATTGTAAATGAATAAATTAACATATACCTATTAGGAGGTCAACATGGCTTTAGATCAGGAAGTAAAAGCAGCTATAGTAGCAAAATACGGTAAAAAAGATGGTGATACAGGTTCATCAGAAGTTCAAATTGCTTTATTAACAGAGCAAATTAAAATATTAACAGAACACTTAAAAGTATTTAAAAAAGACCATTCATCAAGATTAGGTTTATTAAAAATGGTTGGTAAAAGAAAAAGATTACTAGCATACTTAAGAAGAACAAACTATACTTCATTTGTTGAGTTAGTTGCATCTTTAGGAATCAGAGCTAAATAATTTTAGTTTTTGTTCTATAAAAAGGGTTGTAGTTTTGCTACAACCCTTTTTTTTTGTTTAAATATTTTGTTTATTTAATTATAATAACGAATATTAATAATAGTTCTTGTAAAATAAACAAAAAAATATTGGAATTTTATAATATGTTATTAACAAAAAAAAGTGAATATGCTTTACTCTCATTAATTGCAATAGCAAAAAGTGATGAACCTAAAAATGTAGATGAACTATCAAGAGAATTAAATATATCAAAATCGTTTTTAGCAAAAATCATGCAAAATTTAGCAAAGCACAATTTAGTAATATCTCATAGAGGTGTAAATGGTGGGTTTGCCTTAAATAAATCGTGGGAAACAATGACAATTTTAGAAATTGTTGTTGCTGCTGAAGAGAAAATACCTTCTGTTTTTGAATGTTCCCCTTCTGTTGGAAGTTGCCCAAATCAGTTAGCTACACTTTGTACAATCTGGCCTTTATTAAATAATCTACAATTAAGAATAAATGATTTTTTAGAAAAATTAACATTAAAAGATATTGCATAATGAAATTTTTTCATATCTCACATACCGATTTAGACGGATATGGATGTCAATTAATTACTAAAGAGTATTTTAAAGAAGGTTCTTTTTACAATGCAAATTATGGATTAGAAGTAAAATTAAGTATAAAAAAAGTTTTAGAAGATTTACTTCAATATAAAGAAGAAGAGATATTTATATTAATTACAGATTTAAATTTAACATTTATTGAAGCAAAAGAATTAGATAAAGATGTAAATGATTTAATCAATAATGGATATAAAATAAAGCTTCAGCTTTTGGATCATCATATTAGTGGTAAAAAGAGTGCAGATAGTTTTTATTGGTATTATCTTGATGAAAAAAGATCAGCAACTAAAATCGTTTATGATTTTATGTTTGAGGAATTTGATGGTTTTGATATTGAAACAAGAGAGTGGTTATCTCCCTTGGTTGATTGTATTAATGCTGTTGATATTTGGCTTGAAAATGAAGTTAGAAATTTCGAATTTGGTAAAGTAATAATGTCGATGATAACAAAAGTTAGAGAAATAAATAATATTTTATTTGCTGACTTAAATAGGGATTTTAGATTCTTTTTATTAAAAAAATCTGCACCTTATATAAACCAAGTAGATGGATATATTAAATTAGATAATGAAATACATTTTATCAAAAAAGATTTTTTAATATTAAATGGCAAAGATGATACTTTAGATAATTTGTCAGCAATATATTTAGTAAAATCTCTGGAAAGCATAAAAGAAGAATTGACAATCTCTTATAAAGGTCAAAAAGGTCTTTTTACCTATTGTTTAGGATCTATTTCTATCCCTGCAAATGCTTTTTTAAGAGCAAACCCTGATTATGATTTTTTTATTGATATAAATAAAAAAGGTAATGCTTCTTTTCGAGCCGATGGTAAGGTTGATGTGGCTTTAATGGCAGCAAAATTAGCAAATGGTGGTGGACATGTAAATGCTAGTGGTTGCAAATTTGAGGATTTTAAAGAAGTAATTGATTTAATGGAAGTAAAAAATTACTTGCAAAGTAAATTAGATAAGATTTAATATATTATTTTTAGTATACTTTTAAATAAATTATTTATAATGAAACAATTTTATTATTAAGGATATAAAATGGAATGTGAATTCCCAACAGTAAACTCAAAAAGTGAAGAAATAATAGAAATATTTAAAAATACAAAAACAATTGCAATAGCTGGATTATCACCTGATCCTACAAAAGCTTCAAATATGGTAGCAGCATATTTACAAAGTGTAGGATATAAAATAGTTCCTGTTTACCCAAAAGAAGAGATGATTTTAGGTGAAAAGGTTTATAGAACAATTAGTGAAATACCTTTTAAAATTGATATGGTAGATATTTTTAGAAAACCAGATGCAATTGCCGAGATTGTGGATGAAGCAATTAAATTAGGTAATGTTGATACGGTTTGGTTTCAATTAGGACTTGTTAATAATGAAGCAGCAGCTGCTGCTAAAGAAGCAGGTTTAAAAGTAGTACAAAATAAATGTACTAAAATAGAACATAGAAATTTTTTCTAATTTAACTCTTTAGATGTATTGTTAAGTACTAATTTAGCAATACATCCACTTTTCCCATCTTCCCTATTTACAAGGGTAATTTTTGCTCTTAATGCATCAGCTGCATTTTTTGCTAAAAATAGTCCAAGTCCAACGCCACTTTGGTTACCTATTCTTTTAAATGGAGCAAATAAATCAACATTTTCAGGTATTCCTATTCCTTCATCTGTTACAGTTATAATAATTTTTTCTCTTGTTTTTTTCAATCTTATTGCAATTGATTTTTCATTGGGTGTAAATTTTATTGCATTTTGAACAAAGTTTTGTAAAATTTGATTAAGTAAAGTTACTTGAATAGAAGTATTTAAATGATTTACATTAGAAAAAAAAGTAATAATTATATTTTTTTGAGCACTTAACATTCTGTAATCATTTGTTTTTTTCTTTATGTATTCTACAATATCTAAATTAACCATTTGTTCGAATTGTGCACCCTCTGTTCTTCCAATATCTAAAATAGAAGAGATCATTTTATTCATTTCATCAATTTGTTTTACAGTTAAATTTAGGGCTTCTTCATATTGCTCAACTTCTCTTTTTTTCTTTAAAGTTACCTCATTTTTTAATTTCATAACAGCAAGTGGAGTTTTAAGCTCATGGGCTGCACCTATAAAAAGTTCTTTTTTAAATTTTACATAGGTTTCTATTCTATTTGTTAAAGAGTTAATTGAATCAGCAAGTGAGTGAAATTCTATAGGTAAATCTTTCTTATCAATTTGAGATAATGAATTTTCATCCATATTTGACAATTTTTTATTAATTTGAATAATTGGTTTTAGAAGTGATTTTGAAACAAATAAAGAATAAACTAACATCAAAATAAATCCAGGAATTGCCAAAACAAATAGGTTCTTAAATATAACAGAATAAAGTAATTCTCTTTCTAAACTAATATTTTTATCTATTTCTAGGAATAATCTGTTTTCTAAATCAAAAGGATATAGTAGTTTTATAAAATAATCATCATTTTTTTTGTAATTAATAAATTTATAATTTACTAGATTTTCATTTTTGATTAGATTTATTGTTAGATTATCATTTTGTATAGGAATAAAATTATTTGAAGAAATAGAGGCTTTATATAGTTGAACAGCATGGTTTAACATATTTTTTTGAATATCATCATATACGGTACTTCGTGCATATTCGTAGAAAATAAATGAGAGAGCAATGATGAAAAGTGAGGTAGCTATAATCAGTTTACTATAAAACTGTCTATATATACTCTTACTTTCCATTGTTAATAACTTAGATTATTTGATTTTAGCATCTTCTGCAACATTAGGGTAACAGAATCTATATCCTCTTCTTCTAATTGTTTCAATAGTAGAGATATTTAATG
>CAZDFZ010000095.1:5740-6039 GCA_964504855.1 uncultured Aliarcobacter sp. | reverse complement strand
ATTAAGACTTCAAGTTGATATTGAAGATATGAAAAGTGATTCTTATGAAGATTTAGAAGCTAATTTAATTTCATTCTTAACAGAAGTTTATAAAAGAAAAATGGAAATGGCTGCGACTGATCAAAAAAGTGAAATTGAAAGAATTTTATATTTACAAATTTTAGATAATGCTTGGAGAGAGCATTTATACGCTATGGATACATTAAAAACTGGAATTGGATTAAGAGGTTATAATCCAAAAAATCCTTTAGTTGAGTATAAAAAAAAGTCTTATAATATGATCATTGAGTTAATTGCTA
>CAZDFZ010000095.1:0-5730 GCA_964504855.1 uncultured Aliarcobacter sp. | reverse complement strand
AGACCCTTACCCAAGAGGTAATTCTTAAAGAATCAACAGATCAGCATATTGATAATTTACAAGTTAAGCAGCAGACATTCACCTAAAAACCAGTTTAACTTTATCTTAATTATATTAATAGCTCTGGAAGGAAGCTGAAAAAACAAAATATGACTTTGCAAATAAAATTAATTTACATCGAAAAAGCCGATCAAAACTCACTTTTAAGATATAAAATCATCAAAATATTATATACAATCCAACTTCAAAGCCATGAAGATAGAGAAAAAGAACAAGAAGCAATTGCAAAAATGAAAGAACAAATGGAAGAAGCAACTGAACATATTACTACAAATGTAGCACAAGAAGCTGTAAGAAATAGTGATAAAAAAATTGCTAGAAATGAAATTTGCCCTTGTGGAAGCGGTTTAAAATATAAACAATGTTGTGGAAAAAGTGGACCTAAAATAGGTTTAGCAGCAGGAAATTAATTTGAATAAAGCTTTAGTAAATTTTATTGTAAAAAAATATCTTAGATTTGATAAAAAAAATCCGTTTATTTCTATTAGTGCTATTTTAGCATTCATAGGAGTAGCTATTGGGGTTATGGTTCTAATTTTATCTATGGCTATTATGAATGGAACAGCAAAAGAGTTTGAAAGAAAACTTTTTACTATGAACTATCCTTTATCTATTCATCCAAAGTATAATACTACTTTAACCGAAAGTACACTAATTAAACTTCAAAAAGAGTTTCCTACTCTAAAATTTTCTCCTTATGTATCATCACAAGCAATTATTCAAAATGGTGAATCAATGGGTGGAGGTATGATTTTTGGAGTAGTTCCAGAAAAAGAAGCTGCAATTAATCCTGTTTATAAAGAGGCTTTAGGTAATTTAAAACCTGATAAATTTGATATTATAACTGGTTCTGGAATATCAGATAAGTTACTGTTAAATTCAGGTGCAAAAACAACTCTATATTTTACTGAATTAAATCCTGCAGGTTTTTCATTGATGCCAAAAATGAAAAGATTTACTTATATAAACTCTTTTACATCTGGACTTAATGCTTATGACAAAACATATATGTATACTTCAATTGAAGCTTTACAATCATTATTAGGTAAAGAAGAAGCAACTTATGATGGAATACATGTACACTCAAATGATGCATTTGTTGATATTCAAAAACTAAGAACTTATTTAGGAAATAGCGCTTCTGTTATTGGATGGTGGCAACAAAATGGTAATTTCTTTGCTGCTATGAAAATGGAAAAAACAGCTTTATTTATAGTATTAATGCTTATTATTTTAGTTGCTTCATTAAATATCATTTCTTCATTATTAATGACTGTTATGAGTAGAAGAAAAGAGATCGCCCTACTTTTATCTATGGGAGCAACAGTTAAAGAGATAAAATCAATATTCCTAAGAGTTGGGACAATTATTGGTTTTTCAGGAATTATAACAGGAACAATTTTAGGATTCTTTGGTTATTGGTTATTAGATAAATTTGATATTGTTACTCTTCCTGCTGATGTTTATGGAAGTGCAAAATTACCACTTGATTTAGCCATGACTGATTTTGTTTCTATTATTGTTGGAGCTGTAATAATAGTTATTATCTCTTCTTACTACCCTGCTTCAAAAGCTACACAAATTGATGTAATTGATGTTTTAAGAAATGAATAGATCTTTTAGATTTATTCATTTTTAAAACTATTATTTAACTTCCTTATTCTTTTCTTCACTATTTAAATTTGTCTTTTCTTTAATAAAATCCAAAAGCACAGAAGGTGAAGTTAATATTCTTTTTCCAATATTTACAGGTGCAGTTATTGTATCTTTTGTAAAATTAGTCGATATTTCAGGATCTTCTATATCACCTTTTATATCAACTTGCGTTTCGACTCTATTATTATCACCTAATAAAACATAATTTATTACAGGAATAGCTCCCACAATTTTTGAATAATCTTTTAAGAAAATTAACTTAACATTAGAAGTTAAAATCATTGTATTTAAATCAACTTGTCCATACCCATCAAAATCTATTCCATTTCCAACTGTAGCTAACTTTTTAATATCAAGTAACTCTTTTTCTTTACTATAGTTAAAATCTATTTTTCCATTTACAATCTTATATGCCATCACATTAAAGCCTGAATTACCTGCCATTCCTACAACTGATGGAATTGCTAATAATGGATTAATAAGTCCAGGAGATGTTTGAACAAAAGTTAAAAGATTATTTATAGCTGCTAAATTATTGATACTACTATCTTCTATTAAAAATTTTCCATTTAAATCATTTATATTTCCAGTTGCATGAAAAGTCAGATTTCCACCTTTGAAAATTTGTTTATTAAAAATTGCATTCACATATTCATCATTAATTGTATCTGAGAAAATGTTTATCTCTTTATTCTTTTCTTTTAAAACAATATTTGTTTGCTTATAATTTAAATTGATATATTTATCATCATTTTTAACTCTAACCTCAAAATCATTTGTTAAAAATGTATATTTATCATTTAATATAATATTTGAATTTTTGCCTTTAATACTAATGTTCTTATTTTTTGATTTTTCATCATCTTTTCCAATATCAGAGCTTGAATAATACAGATTATATCCATCAACATATAAAGTCATTAAATCTTTTTTTAATTCAAGAATTAAATCTTTTTTTCTTGTATTTATTGTTGTTACACCATTTTTAATATTTCCAATTAAATTTAAAGTTTCAACTTTATTATCGTTTTTTCTAATAGGTAAATTTAGATCTTTAACATTCACCTCAAAATCTATTCCTTTATTTTTAATAGCAATTTTTGCATTTTCTAAATGGTATAAATCTTCATCAACTTTTAATTTTGTATTAGTTAAAGATATATTTGTATCTTTTTTTATGCTACTATTTTTAAGTTTTGAGTTTAAAATCACATCTATATTTTGTAAAGATAGATTTATTGTTTTTCCTAACTCAATATTTATATCACCATTTTTTGAAGAAATTTTTGTTTTATCATTTTCTATTTTTCCACTAATTTCTAAAAAATCTATAGGTTTTTCATCTTTTTGAATAGGCAATTCAAGATTCTTTATTAGTGCATCAAAACTGATATTTTTTTCATCTTTGATTTGTAAAGCAATATTTCCTTCTTTTATACTAAGATCATTTAAAAGCTTTGAATGTGGATAGATTATTGATAAATCATCAATATTAACATAAACTAAATCTGATACATTTATTTTTGTTCCTAAATCTTTTAAAATAACTGTTACATTATCATTAAAATCCAATTCAAGAAGAGTTGATTTATCTTTAATATTTACAATTTCATCTTTATCTTTTTTAATTAAAAATGATTTTATATTTGCATCACCTTGAGCTTTTAAAGTTTTAGTATCTAAACTTAAATTTACATCCGCATTAATCATATTTTTATAGTTGAAATCACTATTTTTAATTTCAACTATGGAATCATTTAAAATCACTTCAGCATATTTACTTTTAAAAGAAAATTTATCTATAAAAATATCTGCATCACTAACAAAAAATTCACCATAAGTTGACATACTTTTTGAAATATCATAAGGAAATTTCATAAGTAATGAAGCTTGTGTATCTCCGTTTTTTTGAATTACTGGAAGTTTTATATCATAAGCTTTTAATATATTTAAAATATCTTCATCTAATTTGCTTTGTGTTTTCAAAAATACATCAACTTGACCATTTTTTTCACTTGCAATATCGTGAATTGTTACATAACTTCCATCAAGTTTTTTATCTTTAAATATAGGTTCAATCAACTCAAAATGCAATTCACTATTTTTAAAAGAGATATTTAATTCTTTTGTATTTACAATATCTACATCTTTATGAAATCTTATTTTTGCTGCGTTTATTTGAGCTTTACCCACCAATGAGCTTTCAATAATCTCATTTTTCTTTAGATTATATTCACCATAAAATTCTTGAAGTTTCATATCACCTTCAACATTATCATACATCCACTCTTCTGCAACTTGAGGTAAAGATAAAAATTTTTTTAAAAACTTTATATTTTTAAATGGTTCACTTTCTAAATAAAATTTAGCTAAATCTTTTGTCATTTCAAGATTTAAATTACTTACAATATCCTGATAATAAAACTTTCCATAATAATTCAATTTTTCATTAAAATAATCTACTTTTACTTTTCCATCAAGTAACAAATCAATATCTTTTAAGTATAAAGAATATAATTCAAACTCCACTTGTTTTGAATTAATATCAATTTTTGAAGATAAATTTATATATTTATTATCCAAATATAAAACTTCATCATTTAAAATTATTTGAAATTCATTATCATTTATTTTTAATCTATTTATCTCAATTTTTTCAAAAACTTTTAGAATTTTCGGTAATAAATCGAGATTTTTCTTTATTTCATCGATAGAATTACTATTTGATGAACCTTTTTTTGTTTTAAATTCTATATTTTCAATGTTCAATATAAGCTTTTTATCCATTTTAATATAGAATTGCGAAATTAAAATATTAGAAAAAGAAAAAGAGTTAATTTTTATGCCCGAATACAGAAATGAAAGAAGTAATATAATCAATAAAAGAAAGGAAAAAAATCCGAATCTAATCATTTTTAACATTATTGAATTTATCCTTGTTTGTTTTATTGCTGTATTGATTTATGGAACAACTTCAATATCATCTTCTAAAGTATTGTATATTCCTAAAGGTGGTACTGGTCATATTATATCATACTTAAATAAAAATGGCTTTGAACTGGGTGTTGTAGATGAATTAATAATTAAGCCATTAGGTTATGTACAAAGTGGATGGATAGATATTGGTGAAAGCAGATTAACAAGATTAGATTTTATTTATAAACTTATTACGGCTAAAGCTGCTTTAAAAAATATCACCTTAGTTCCTGGAGAAACTTATTACGTTTTTATAAAAAAATTAGCTACTGAATTTAATCTTTCAGAAGAAAAATTAATGGAATTATATAATCAATATTCATATAAGGCAGATGGAAATATTTTAGCAGAAACATATTCTTTACCAATTGGTATGAAAGAAGATTATATGATTTTTTATCTATTTTCACAAACAAATAAAAAATATGAAGAGTTCTCAAAAAAAATATTTGGATATTATGATAAGAGGAAATGGTTTACATATTTAAGTTTAGCATCAGTTATTCAAAAAGAAGCTGCAACAACAAACGAAATGCCTATTGTTTCTAGTGTTGTACATAATAGACTTAAAAAAGAGATGAAACTACAAATGGATGGAACACTAAATTATGGAGAATATTCAAATACAGTTATAACAGCTGATAGAATTAGAGATGATAACACAACCTATAACACTTATAAAATTACAGGACTTCCTAAAGATCCAGTTTGTGCTGTTAGTTTAGATGCAATTAAAGCTGCAATTTTCCCTGTAAAAAGTGATTATATCTATTTTGTAAGAGATAATAAAACTGGTCTTCATAAATTTGCAACAACTTTTGAAGAACATCAAGTTAATATAAAATCAAATGTGGGTGTTGCTAAAACTTATACAAAAGTTAAAGCTGATGAGACTCAAATTGATGCTGAAGCTGAAAATATTATGAAAACAGATGTTACAAAACAAAAAGCTGTTTCTATCAAAGATTTATTTAAAGATGTAAATTAATCTAACGTGTGAAAATTTGAAACAATCAAATTTTCACACCTCAAATATAC